>JAGVEK010000044.1 GCA_020058315.1 Candidatus Zixiibacteriota bacterium | reverse complement strand
GCCTCGGGGGCATCAATATTCCACCCGGTGACATGATTGAGCGACTCAACAATTTCCTCCGGCTCGATATCGAGCTCGCCCCAGAAAAGGCGACAGATGCACCAGCAGTCGAACAGCGGCCGAATATGCTGCAGGTAGACCACCACCTTGGCGCGACCCTCGACAGTCTCGCGCCCTTCGGCGATGTCGACTGTGATTGTCCACGAGCGATTGTGATGCGCGCCAATATCGCAGGTCATGTATGAAAGCAGCATCCCCGGGGCGTAGCGACCGTCATACCCCGACATTTCCTGTCCCTTAACCTGCATGGCGAATTTTTCACTGCCCCGTCCGATCTTCTCCGCAGCCCGCTTGGTACCCCCCGAGAAATACTCGCCGATCCCACGGCGATGCACCACCATGTCGATGAAGTGTTCGGCGTCCTCCACCGAGCCCCAGTTGAGCGTATGCCCTTCGAGATCGTCGGTGGTAATCAGCCCGCGCTGAAAGCACTCCATTGCAAACGCCACCACGCCACCACCCGACATGGTATCCATGCCGACATTGTCCATCAGCCAGTTCAGGTAAGCGACCTGATTGATGTCGGTCATGCCGAGGTTCGAGCCGCACAGTGCGCCGGTCTCATATTCGGGGCCTTCGAGATAGACCGTTTCCTTGCCCGGCAGTACCGCCTTGGTGTACTTGCCGCAGTTCATCCAGCAGCCGAAACAGGCCTTGTGTGTGATAAGGCACTTTTCCACCAGCGCGTCGCCGTCAATGCCTTTGGTGTTCTCGTTATACGTGGTTTGGAAATTCCGGGTCGGGAGGACAGCGTTTTCGTTGGACCAGTCGATGAAGAAGGCGGTGCCGTACTTCTGCCACGGAGCCATGTTGGGGTGAGTCTGCGTCCGTTTGATGATGGCCGTAACATGTTCGGTCAGCTTGTCGAGATCGTGCACCCTGATTCCCCCGGTACCCCTGACGGCAATCGCCTTGAGCTTCTTCGAGCCCATGACAGCCCCTTGCCCGGTCCTACCCGCCTGGCGACCGTAATCATGCGTGATGCACGAGAAGCGAATGCCATTCTCGCCGGCCGGCCCGATGGTGGCGATCTCGAAATCCTCGCCCAGGTCCTTTTTCATCGCCGGTTCGCATACCAGTGACCCCATGCCCCAATACTTGGAGGCGTCACGAAGCTCGACCTTATCGTCATCGATAAAGAGATAAATCGGCTTGGGAGAGATGCCGGACATAATCACTATGTCGTAGCCGGCGAACTTGAGAGCCGGTCCCAAATGGCCGCCCATGTTGGAATCGCCGTGGCCGTTGGTCAGTGGGGAGACCGAGCCGAATCCGACTTTGGATCCTGCCGGGACGAAGCAACCGCTCATAACCCCGGCGCTAATAATGAAGAGATTCTCCGGCCCCAATGGATCGGCGTCGCGGGGAACCTCGTCGTAGAGAATCTTGGCGACTACGCCCCGTCCTCCGAACCATTCGCGCATCAGCTTCGCATCAGTGGGATATCTCTTGATCTCTCCGGTAGAGAGATTGATTCGCAGTGTCGTACCGGCCAGTCCATTGGAGCCCGCAAAATTGTTTGCCATTACTTGCTCTCCTTTGCCGGTCTCGTGTGGACTGTGATCGCGCCGGTGTTACATAGATCGGTGCATTTGAAGCAATTGTCGCAGATAATGACGTGCCCGATATCGCGATGCTGAAATACCACGCCCGGCTTGCAGACCGGGACGCATTCGCCGCAATTGGTGCATTTTTCCACAAGCACGATAAAGGCGCCGTCATCGCGACGGTAGATAGCTCCCTCGGGGCAAACCTCCATACACTTGCCACACTGTGTGCAGACCTTTGGCTTGTATACCCCCGGCTGCGGAAAATGTGCTTCAATTCTCAAGGCGGCCTTCTTGGGATTAGTCTCCTGAAAATGGCTAATAGCGCAAATCTGCATGCACAGGCGGCAGCCACTGCACTTAGCCGAGATTACTTTGATTCGCTTAATTTCCATGATGTCCTTGAAAACTTGCTGCATTGCCTAATATGTCTGCCCTGCAATCCAGATGGCGGCCACGAGCACCACCGAAACGATTCTGAACGTGATAGCCGGCATCCGCAACTTGCTCAGCAGGGCATAGGGTTGGATGGCATTGCCAAGGTAATATCCGAGATGTATAGTAACAATCGAGATCAGCGACGCGCTCACAGCGTCGGAGAGAAGGAACGAGCGAATCCCCGCCCAACCCGCCGAAGCCCATGATCCCTCGCGCAGAACGAAGGTGGCGACGAGTGCGAAGATCGCATACGATGCGTAGACTATGACCGGCGCGGCGATCGTTCTGTACGTCGGGCTGTGATCGAGGCGTCCTTTGAACGTCGAATAAGCGACATCGAAGACGATCCCATTTATCATCACCGCCGCGAACTGGCAGGGAAAGAAGTTGCTGGAGGCGGTCTTGAACAGGCCGGCGATCAGCGCCATGACGACAACCGAGCCGGGGAAATCGACCAGCCGTTTGGAGGCGTAAAGGATAATGATGCCAAGGCCGAAGAGCAGGGCCGATTTCTGCGGCATCCCTGTGGCGCGGAGTAGGTCCCGTCCGAATAACTCCAGCGCTCCCCACAGCGACCCGAGAAGGAGCACGATCAGGATCTTCTCATATCTGCTCATGATTTGCTCCGGCAACTGAACGCCCGTGTCTTCGCCGATCTGCCCTTGCCACCCCCGCAATTCGACCACAACCGGTCACGCTAACCTTTTCAATACGAACATAATCGCCTTTTTGGCAAGCCGAAAGTGTATGCCGTCAAACCGCACAACTCTTCATGCCATCGTCCATCGATCCCGAAGCGATTCGACCTCCAGCCACCTTGACAAATGTTATGACAGGATCAACCTGGAAAGTGGCATGACAACCGGGGACGGGTCAGCCAATCAGCGCCGTTTTCGTGATCTCTTGACGTCGGGTCGGCTAATAACGTCTTGATGTGCAAGCGGTTGGGATTCCTGGTGCAGCGGATGATGAATGGCCATTTCAGTCTCAGCCCGGAGCGGTCGACCGGCACGATTAAGGGGCACAAGGACTCGGGATTTCGAGGACCGTTTCACTCGGCCCGCCACGAGCCAAGACGGTGACAGCAAAGTCCGCCAAGATGGAGACAGTCGAATACAAGAACTTCATCAACAGCAAGTGGGTCGCTTTCGTGACAGGGAAGACCCTTGAAAACCGCAATCCCGCGGACTCTTCGGCGCATTCAAGAAATCCGACAAGCGTGACGTCGACGAGGCCGCCGCCAGGGCCTCCAAGTCACGGCGACTGGTGCCGACTCCCAAGCGCGCCGAGATCATCTCCGGCCACCGGCAACGGCCACCGTGAGGCTGGCCAGGTAGCGCTCGATGTCTTTTCCGAGTGGAAAGCCGTGTATGAGGACTTCTCCGGGATACTCCAGAAGGCGCAAATTGATGCTTGATTGAACCGTATATGGTTTCGATAGGTGGCTTATGAGCGCAGACCGGCCCAAATCTATCGACTTCGTGTATTATCTGATCGAGCACATCTGGCTCTCCTCAGCCGTCTAACGCCATTCCTGATCCGTTGTAAACCGGGATTTTGGTCGGCGACCACGGCCATGGGCCGTGATTTCAGGAGGACGAAAGATGGCACGACGAATACTGATTCAGGGCGCCGCAGGGCGCGACTTCCATAATTTTAACACCGTGTACCGTGGCAACCGCTCCTACGAAGTGGTCGGTTTCACCGCCGCCCAGATTCCCAATATCGCCGGACGCCGCTACCCTGCAAAGCTGGCAGGAAAGGGATATCCCAAGGGTATCCCGATCTTTGAAGAATCCCAGCTCGAGAATCTGATCGCGAAATTGAAAGTCGATGAGGTTGTCTTCTCGTATTCCGATGTTCCCCACGGTTACGTGATGCACCAGGCATCGCGCGCGATCGCCGCCGGTGCTGATTTCGGCCTGCTCGGACCCGCCAAGACCATGATCAAATCCAAAGTGCCGGTCGTGGCTGTCTGCGCAGTGCGCACCGGCGCCGGCAAGTCACAGACCACGCGGCGGGTGTGCGCGCTATTAAAGGCGGAAGGGCTCAAGGTTGTCGCGATCCGCCACCCGATGCCTTATGGCGATCTGTCTAAGCAGATCTGCCAGCGCTTCGCCTCGCTCGACGATCTCGACCGCCACAACTGCACGATCGAGGAGCGCGAAGAATACGAGCCACACATTGTCACGGGAACCATCATCTACGCGGGTGTGGATTACGGTGTGATTCTCCATGAGGCCGAAAAGGAAGCCGACGTCATC
>JAGVEK010000101.1 GCA_020058315.1 Candidatus Zixiibacteriota bacterium | reverse complement strand
CCTACCGCACGCGGCGCTGGCTGAGACTGCGCGGAGCACGCGACAACTTCAACAATTTCGAGGGATTCCTTGTTGCCGCGTTTGACGCGATCATCCTCGCCCAGTCGGTGGCACTTGGATTTGAGTCGCACGGGCTGGGGATCTGCTATCTGGGCACAACGCTCGATTCGTGCGATCGCATCGCGGCTTTTCTCGAATTGCCCGAAACGTGTTTCCCTGTCACCAGTCTGGTCGTGGGCGTTCCGGATGAAGATCCCGCTAAACGTGACCGGCTGCCGCTGCGCGCGTATGTTCACGAGGAGAAGTACCAGCATCCCAGTGATGATGAACTGCTGGCACTCTACGCCGAGCGCGAGGTGCGAGGATGGAATCGCTACCGCTCACTCGGCGGAGAGATCGTCAGCGAAATGGAAAGGTCGGGCATCACCAACCTGGCCCAGTACTACACCAGCGAGCTGAAGTATCCTCCGGAAGAAGTCCTCCGATCATCGCGCCGCATTCGCGATTTGCTGGTCGCCAAGTGCTTTGACGAGCACACGTGACCGGTTTCTGTTCGGAGTGCCCACATGGCGGGGCAGCGCTTCAGCCGGTCTGCGATTTCCCGCGTAACATCAGCGCGATCTGGCGCACTGCACCAAGATGAAAAGCGGTATGCGCCACGATCGCTATCGCGCCGCCGATTCGCCGTTCGTCGTTCCAGTCGGTGAATCCATGCAAATGGGCCTTGAGAGCCTCGTAATCATCGCGGAGTCCCTGCCGGAGCATATCCCACTCGTTTCCGGTGACGGACTTGAGAAGCCAGCTTTGTTTCCAATCAATCTTCTCCTGCCACTTTCCGTCCATGTAATCATTCAGGACGGTCAAATAGAAGCGCATGTGCTGAACATGGGCCGCGATGGTGGAGCCACCCTCGACAACGGGCAAAGATGCTTGTTGCGGCGAGACGGTGGCCAGAGTCTCAGAGAGCGATGTGCCACCATCAAGATAGATGCCTTCAACTTTCTCGAAAGTCTCTTGCAACAGGCCGACGATCTGTTTCGTCAGTTGTTCGGTTGCGATTTGCGATGCCATGGAATTCCCCCTTATTCAGTTCCCACCGGCAAGAGAAGCAGGCCGTGGCTAAGGGCAATCACTTTGGAAGAACCCCGTGGCGACACGTCGCCGCACTCGAATCGCGGGACAATCGGCAATGGGCGCCGGTCCCCTTGCGTGCGAAGCCAGAACTTGCCCAGTGCGGTGGATTACTTGGACTTGGTGACCCGCTTTAGCCACTTCCTCGCCTGTTTAGCCACACGCTCGGTGTTCGGCGGGTCGTAGTTGCCAAGAACAACCACCGTGTAACCGCTGGAGAAATCAGCTTCAAGACTGGCGTTGATTCCTGGCGCGCCCCCGGCAACCCCGATACCTTGCGGCCCACCGGTATTCTGCTGTCCGGCTGACCTGGTCTTCTGTGGATCAGGAGGGGCGTCGGTCAGAAGCCACTCGGTGTATGCGGGTGTCAGCAGGCGGTTGTTTTCCAGTGCGATGGCAAACTTGAGCAGATCTTCCGCCGTTGAGTACCCGCCGCCTGCGGCACTGCCCCGCGCCGGACGTGTGTAGATGTTCTTCCGACGTGGCATCGAATGGTCGGCCGATGAATTCGTGTACCCCTCAGCGAGATTCGCCACCGGCACATCCGCCTCATAAGAATCGGTGTTCGACATGCTGGCAGGATTGAAGATGTGCTCGCGCACGTAGTCGTAGTAACTCTCGCCTGAGACCTTCTCAATGATGGCCCCAAGAAGAACGTAGCCGCCATTCGAGTATTGCCGTTGCGAACCCGGAGCGAACTGCAGCGGAAGACTGTCGAACATCGGGAGGAAATCGCTGTTGCTGCGGAAACGGTCTTTGGGTGTGTCATCGAACGTCTCGCCGAAGAAATCACCGATCCCGGACGTCATGGAAATGAGGTGCGAAATCTCGACTTGGCGGCGCGCGTCCGAGAGCGGGTAATCCGGCAGGAACTTCCCGAGCGTATCCTCGAACCTGACTTTCCCCTGTTCGATCAACTGGCCGATTGCCACACGCGTGAAGATCTTGTTGATCGACCCCAGATTGAACTTTGTGTCGGTTCGGTTGGGGACACCGAATTCCGTGCTGGCCAGACCGTACGCCTTCTGAAAAACCGGTGATCCATTCTTCGCGATCAACACGGCGCCCGAGAACTCATCGTTTTTAGACATGTTATCCAAGCGAGCTCCGAGGGAATCAAGGAACTCCCGCTCTGTCATCGGCGATTGGGATTCGGCAGCAGATGGAGGCTCGGCCTGTTCAATCCGTATGCTGAGCAGTTTGTGGGGCGGCGCGGTCTCGAACTGAAATGCGAACTCAAGCCAGGCTCCCTTCGTCGCTTCTGCGAGCACCGTGGCGGAAACGCTATCCGCATTGACCAGTTGATCCAGCCGCAACGAGCCGAGTTCCGTCTGCATGCCCCGATAGCGCGCGAGTCTGTCTTCGACCGGG
>JAGVEK010000045.1 GCA_020058315.1 Candidatus Zixiibacteriota bacterium | reverse complement strand
TGCAAAACGTGCCAAACGGAGGGCAGTTAACGCAGGATCGCGCCACTTTCAAGCAATATTTCGCATGCTCTGTCAAATTCGCCGGAGGAAGCACTGCCACTCCCCTGTGGGAAAGCAGTTTGGTACCGCTGGAACCTCAGAGCCTCCTGATGGATACTCTCAATACGAACGGCGCCGACCCGCTCTCGCAGGCGTTGTCGGCGCCGTCAAAACTGCGGAGTGAAATTAGCCCCGGTGACGAACGCCGGTCAGCAGTCCCTTGACCAGAGTCCGTTTCAGTTTTTCGCGTCCCGCGCCGCTCTTGCCGCCCAAGGCCATTTTGCTTCCCACACGGTTGAGGAATGTCTCGACCTCGGTTTCGATGGCGCTTCTGGCCATCTCGGGATGTGCGCTGAAAATCTGTACGTGCAGGGCCTGCCGGATAATCCCGGCGACCGAGGTTCCCTGCTGGCGAGCCATCTTCTTCAGCAGGTTGAGCTCGTCCGGCTGCAGGATCAGCGAGAACGGCTGCTTTGGTGTGATTTTTTGCCCCGGTACTCTCCGGTAACCGGGTCTGGGCCCCCGACGCTTCGGTTCGCCCATTCCTGTCGCTGTCGCTTTCTTGGGCCTTGGCATGGTACTTCCTTTCGTAAAGTTGATACAAACTACTCTCATCGTTGCCCTATTACGTGATTGGGTTGATCCAAGTCAATCTAAACCTGCAAACTTATGGCAATTTTGACCGGCAACCCGGCTGTTTCTCCGGCAGCACCCGTGCCCCGTGTGGCGACTTTTCGTCCATTAGTGTCTGGTTGCCTTGCGGTCCTTCCCGCCGGTGGAGCCGTGGAAACTGACACGGACGCAGGGCGAGGCGCAAAGATCACTGATCTTGGGGAGGATAGTAAAAGACCACCGGTCGTCAGGGCTTCCCGACCACTTTTTCCCGGCACAGCACCGTGAAGTAGTCGTTGAATAGGACGTGTTGCGGTTCGTTCTCGAATGCCGGTGTCTCGAATTCCGTGTGAACGCCGTTGACCTCTTGGACAAATGTGCGGCGTCCGGCGGAGAACTCCAGGGTGATAGGCATGAATACACGGAACGGGGGATCCGTATCAAACTGGTCGATCTGCCCCTTGACCACCCATCGCCCATCAGGCTTCTGATACCGATTCCACCGATACTCGAATCGGGGAATCTCGGTGCCGTAAACCCACTGCTCGAAAAACCACGCCATAGGCATGCCCAGATGCTTCTCCACGCTCCGGCAAAAATCATCGGTGGAAGCATCGAGGCCGGTGAACGTAGTAACGTAGTCGTGCATCATCTCCGAAAACCGGGCGTCGGAGCCGCTTTGATAATCATGCATCTGATTCCGGAGCATGTGCAGGATATAAGCGCCTTTGGCGTAGACCAGGTTCTGGTAGGATGCCGGGGAGTCAAATGAGGAGCATCGGTATCCGAGCCAGATTGGGGCCACCTGCGGGCCCTCATGCCATCCCCGAAACCCTCCCCGCTCCAGAACCCGATCCCGGAGTTGCTTCATCAAGGAAAGGAATTCGCGGTTACCGGGGTGACGTGCCTGCAGATACATGGCGCCGGCGTATTCGGCGAAGCCCTCGGACAACCACTGATCGTGGTAGGATTGCCACCCGACGATGTGGCCAAACCATTGGTGCGCCACCTCGTGTGCGCGGAAGACGTCCGTGACGCCCTTTTGCTCCTGGTCAAAAGAATACCAGGCCAGATGCAGCATTTGCGGGAACCCCTGACCATGTTCGCCGGGTATTTCCGTGACCGCCAGATGCGGCCAGGGGTATGGGCAGAACATCATGGAGAATAGCTGAACCGACGCTTTGATTTCCTCCGCGACTCGTTTCTTAAAGTCCCCCGAGAACAGCCCATCGCGATGGTTTCTCCCCCGGTAGATGTCAACCCGGATTCCCCCGTCCATGGTATCGGCCAGCCGCTCAAAGGTGCCGTAGTTAAATGAAATGAAAGATACCGGACCGAATGTGCGCCATGTGGACCGCCGTTGGTCGCCGGTCACGGTGTCAGCAATCCGTTCCCCGACCGAAACCACATCGTAATACTTGGGGAATTCGAAGATGGTCTGGTACGTGGCGCGATGCCGTTCGGCGGTGACCGGCAGCCAGCGTGTCGTGTAGTGGATGAAGAAATCGCCCCAGGGGAACTTGTCGAGAAGCCGTTCGCCCCGATAGCGAAATCGCACCGTGATCGAATCACCGTCAGTCAGCGGCCGCGGGCCCCGCGCCAGAAGCCAGCCACCCTCGTCATCATAGATGAACTGTGCGCTTGCCCCGTCTATGACGACGGTGTCAATCTTCAAGTCTGGTGCCAAAGTGAACGGCAGAACGGCCTGTCCACTGCGCCGTGCGCGACATGCAAGCGTCACGTCCAGAGCCATCGCACCGCTCCCGCCGATCTTCACCTGATTCCCATAATGCCCGATGTCGATTCCTCCGTCCGCGATCGCCGTCCTCCATGCGTCCTCGTCCGTCGTCCGGCGCCGGTCATAGGAACACACGAGGTCCACGATGCCCGAACTCGAAACACCTCCCGGTTTCCTGAACAACTGAATCGCCTCCTTTTCGGT
>JAGVEK010000518.1 GCA_020058315.1 Candidatus Zixiibacteriota bacterium | reverse complement strand
AGGTAGCCATGATCGGTCCCCTTTCCCCCTATAGGCGCAAAAACCAGTTCCAAGTAGCGTTCAACCGCAACCGAATCAAATGCGAAAGTGGCTTCGTCACTCTGCCGATTCTTCACCCACTCCCCGCCACCCACAATTCAATTGACCCTTCCCTCCTGCCCCCGCTTTCTTTAGTGCATGACGGTCAATGAATCCATTTCCGATCTTCCGGCATTGCGCGAGCGCATGGTCGAAATCGGGCGGCTGATGTATGACCGCAAACTGATTGTCGCCACCGAGGGTAATATGTCGGCGCGTCTGAGCGACGGGAATATCCTGATCACACCGGCAGGAATGTGCAAAGGGATGATGAAACCGGGCGACCTGGTCATCGTTGATCCGCAGGGGCGCAGAATTGACGGGACACGGGAGCCGTCGTCCGAGCTGAAAATGCACCTGACCGCGCTGACGCGGCGGCCCGACGTGGGGGCATGTGTCCACGGCCACCCATCCTGCGCGACCACCTTCGCGATTCTGGGAATCCCTCTCACTCCTGAAGGAGTGCCGGAATTTGACACCACCATCGGCTCCATCCCGCTGGCGCCATACGCGAAACCTTCCACTGCCGCCGTTGGCGAGTCGATCGCCGAACTGCTGGACAACACCGATGCGATTCTCTTGGAACGACATGGGGTGCTGACGGTCGGTGCGGATCTGGATTCGGCATATTTCAAAATGGAGACGGTGGAACGATTTGCAGAGATGATCTGGCGGGCTCTTTCGTTTGCGGGCGGGGATATGCCTTCCCCGGACGAATTGGATGAGTTGTTCGACCTGGACACGCTTCCGGCGACGCAGGCGCCTGCGAGCCGCAGGGGTGGAAAGCGGCACTCGCCGCCCGGACGGAAGCATGGTGTTTGACGCCGCCCTTACGCACGCGTTCGATGGTCTGATTCGCCCGCACGAGTTTCTGGATACGTCGGCAGCGCGTGGAGCAGGCAAGACCGCGATCTGAAGAACAGGTGGACGGCATGGCCAAGATTCGTCTGCAAAATATGACATTCTATGGTTTCCACGGTGTTTCCAAAGCGGAAAAGGAGACGGGACGGCGCTTTGAGGTGGATTGCGAACTGGAACTGGATATATCCGGCGCGGCCCACACGGACAGGCTCGACGATACAGTCAACTACACGTCTGTGTACTACACGGTTGAACGAATCGTTCAGCAGGACAAGTACAATCTGCTCGAAACAGTCGCCGCGCGAATTGCCCGGGAAATCATGGCCGCGTTTGCGGCACGGCGCGTGCTGGTCCGTGTTCGCAAACGGATCCCGCCGATTCCCGGCAACCTCGATTACATCGAGGTGGAGTTTGATTCATCGCTCGATTCGCTGAGGGAATCACCGTAGTCGAACGTATCAAGGGATGAGAAACACGACCATGCCGATCCACGGACACACGAGTCTGGCGTTCGTCGGCGCCGGATCCAATCAGGGCGACCGGATGACGATGATCGCGGATGCTGCGCATCGCCTGGCGGAGACCCCGGGCATCGTGGATCTGGTTTGCTCCCCCATCTACGAAACACAGCCGGTCGGACCGGTCGGACCGGGGACATTCCTTAACGCCGCGTTCCAGTTGTCGCTGCGGATATCCCCAATGCAGTTGCTCACGCGTATGCAACAAATCGAACTGGCGCTCGGGCGTCGTCCTCCTCATGGCGGCCCAAGGACGATCGACTTGGATCTGCTGATCTACGATGACTTGGTTTTCCAGAACGACATGCTGACGGTGCCCCACCCGCGTCTGATCAAGAGGGCCTTTGTCCTGCAGCCACTCGCCGACCTGGCTCCCGAAATTTGTCATCCGGAATCGGGACTGTCTGTCGGCGAACTGCTTGCATTCCTTCCCCAACCCAACGAGATTATTCGCCGGTTTGCCGATCCGATCGTGATCGCATACGCAAACGCGGTCTGATAGACATGCCCCTCCCCGATCATCGCCTGATAGCTGTCGAGGGTCTCCCCGGCTCGGGCCACACTGAGTTTGCTGCGTGGATCGGCAGTCAGCCGGAATGGTACGCCGAACTCGAGGAATCAACCGATCATCTCCCCGACATCGAGCGCAGCCCGCTCTCCTATGTCCTGCAAAGGCTGATCGGCCGGTATGAACGGCATCGGTCACTGGTGGACGCGGACCTGTTCAGACACCGAATTGTCACCGACTACACGTTCGCCACGCATGCCCTCTGGGCCCACTGCATTCTTTCGGATCACGAATGGGCTTTGTATCAGAAGGTTGCGGTGGCCGTGGTGCCACCAACGATCCGCCCGGACTTGGTTGTGTATTTTCAGGCACCCGAGCGACAGGTTTCTGCCATTCTGCGCCAGCGACACAAGGGGATCGAACTGGATCGCTGGCTGGAACTCTGCCGCGCGTACCAGCGCCACTTTTTTGCCTACGAAGACTCGCCGCTTCTTGTAGTGCGCACCGACGGTGCCCAATGGTTCGATGGGATCGGTCCGCGCGAGGCGCTCTGGAAACGCATCATGACCTACCCGGGTGGCAAGACATACTTTGTCGGTGAATCCGGTCTGTGGGATGGCGGAACACCAGCGGATGATGGGTGTTGAGGGCACCCAGGAGAATTGGCATGACCAGCCCAATCAAATCGGTGACCACTCAGGACATCATCCGGATGAAACAGTCCGGACGTGCAATCGCGATGCTCACGGCGTACGACTTTCCCACGGCCAGAATTCTCGACGAGATCGGAATCGACGCTGTCCTGGTGGGCGATTCCGCCAACATGGTGTTCTATGGCGAGCCCAATACGCTGTCGATCACAGTGGACCAGATGATCTATCACACCCGCGCGGTGGCACGGGCGGTTAAACGCGCACTTGTGATAGCGGATATGCCCTTCATGTCGTACCAAATCAACGCTGATGAGGCGCTGCGAAATGCGGGGAGATTCCTCAAGGAAGCGGGCGCCGCGGCGGTGAAGATGGAAGGCGGGCTGCCGATCCTGCCGACCATCCGGCGCGCGATCGAGGCCGGCATCCCGGTTATGGGGCATCTGGGACTGGTACCCCAGTCGATTCACCGTTTCGGCGGGTATGGCGTGCGGGGTCGCACGGAGGACGAGAAGGGCTTCCTGAAGGAATCCGCTGTGGCGCTTGATGAGGCAGGATGTTTCTCCATGGTGCTGGAGGCGATCCCGGCTGACCTCGCAAAGGAGATTAGCCAGTCCGTCAGGATTCCGACGATCGGAATCGGCGCAGGCGCCGGTTGCGATGGACAGATTCTCGTCACCAATGATCTGCTGGGGCTCTTCGAGGATTTCCAGCCCAAATTCGTGCGCCGGTACGCCGAACTGGCGCGAGTGATGCGGGATGCGTTCGCGCGTTATGTCAATGATGTCCGTGAACGACGCTTCCCGGCTGAACATGAGATGTACTGAAAGTCGCCACAGGGATGCCTTCCATATCTTCTGCCAAGGCGGGTGCCACGGGTCTTCAGACCCGCCTGATGTGTCTCCCGCGCTCGGAAACACGGGTCCGGAGACCCGTGGCACCTCACTCGAACTGAGATAGCAGATGAACTCTCAAGGAACCACCCAAGGTGCTGCGCGCGGACGAGGAACGCGGATCGTTCATTCGATCACCCAAGTCCGGCGGGCGGTGGCCGCGTGGCATGGGCAGGAACTGACGGTCGGTTTTGTCCCGACAATGGGAGCCCTGCATGCAGGACACCGATCCCTGATGCGGAGGTCCAAACGCCTCTGCGATCGCACCGTCGTCTCCGTTTTTGTGAATCCCACCCAGTTCGGGCCTCGTGAGGATCTCCGAGCCTATCCACGGCCTCTGAGCGCAGACCTTAAGGCATGCCGCGAAGAAGGAGTCGATTTGGTGTTCGTCCCGTCCGTGGCAACGATCTACCCAGAAGGATTTGGGACTAAACTCAAGGTGGGTGATCTCGGAAACCTCTGGGAGGGAAGGAGTCGGCCTGGACATTTCGATGGAGTGGCGACCGTAGTTCTCAAGCTGTTTTCAATTGTCACGCCCGATGTCGCGATCTTTGGCCAGAAGGATTTGCAGCAGAGTGTTGTGATCCGTCGTATGGTGTCGGACTTGAATCTTCCGGTCAGAGTCGTCGTCTCGCCGACCGTGCGTGAAAACGACGGGCTTGCTCTCTCGTCCCGAAACGTGTATCTTGATCGGTTGTCGCGAAACGCCTCTGCAGGAATCTACCAATCACTCCGCTGGGCGAGAGCGCAAATTAAGGAAGGGGAAACGCGGGCCGGACGGTTGAGAACACGGATGAGGCGTATGATCGAGGACGGCGGCTATTTCTCCTTGGACTACATCGGATTCTGTGATCCGTTGACCCTAACCGAAAAAGCCGGTGCTCGCCGGCCGCTCGCGATTCTGGTGGCTGTCAAGTGCGTGACACCAGGTCCTGCTCAGGGCCGTCGCTACATCGACAATCTGGTTATTCGTTGAATCACACCATCTTGCACCCGATTGAACCATGCTAATCCAAGTCTGTCGTGCCAAAATCCATCGCGCCCGCGTGACCGACGCCAATCTCGATTACGAGGGTTCGATCTCCATCGGACCTGATCTGCTTGCAGCATCATCCATACAGCCGTTCGAGCGGGTCCAGGTTGTGAATGTCAACAACGGTGAACGGTTCGAGACCTACGTTATCAAGGGCCGCGTCGGCGAAATCTGCCTGAATGGCCCGGCGGCGCGACTCGGGCAGATCGGGGATCTGGTACTGATTATCGCCTACGGTCTCGTCGAGTTGGATAAGGCCAGCAAGGTCGTACCTCTAATTATTAAGGTCGACTCGAATAACACGCTCATCGGCGTTGCTCCTTCACCCGGATCGCCCGACGCAACCGTTTATCCATAAATGGAATACGAGGAATTTCCCACCGGACCAGCCACCGATGCTGCCGTCGCGGTTATTCTGGCCGCGGGCTTGGGGAAGCGCATGGGGGCCTCGATCCCGAAGGTTCTTTTCACCCTGCACGGGAAGCCTCTGATTCGGTGGGTGATTGAATCGGCACGCGCGGCTGGTATTGGCCGGGTTGTCGTCGTAATCGGATACCAGGGTGAACTCGTTCGGGATGCCGTCGCCGATCTGAATGTCGAGTTTGTCTGGCAGCGTGAACGCCTCGGGACAGGGCACGCCGTGTTGCAGACGGAATCGCTTCTGTCCACCCGTACAGGGCCAGTCGTGGTCTTGAATGGCGATGTCCCTCGCGTTCGACCGCAGACGATCGGTTCTTTGATCGAGGTCCGGGATTCCGCCAAAGCGGCGGCGGCTCTGGTGACAGTCTTGATGGAGGACCCCACCGGGTATGGGCGGATTGTCCGGCGGCCAGATGGGCTTGTGGACCGTATCGTTGAAGAGCGCGACGCCGACACCGACACCAGGAGAATCAAGGAAATCAACACGGGCACATTCTGTTTTCAAGGACAAGAGCTTTTCCCCGCCCTGCACCAACTGACGAGCGACAATGCCCAAGGGGAATACTACCTCACGGACGTTGTTAGTGTATTGTGCCGTAAGGGCTTATCGGTCATTGCCTGCCGGTCATCCGATCCAGGCGAAGCGCACGGGGTGAACTCACTTGAGCAACTGGCCGCCTTGGAAAAACTGGGGCAGACAGAGTGAACGGCCGGGATATGGGCTGCACCCGGGAACAGTGGAGCATGTCGGGGGTATGTGTATCTGGAAGGGATAAGAGTATCTGGGCGTTGACATGGGGGCGATCCCTGCCGATCAAACAACTGGTGACTCCTTCAACAATGATGGGGAGGGTTGCCTGATTTGGCTTGACAACGGGCTTATCTTTGTCAATGATATTTGCGGGTGGGCGTATTACGATTGACCCCCGCTGGATTTGGTTCGACCATTCTGCAGGGTTATGATGAAACGAAGAGCGTTATTTGCGATTGCCGTGTTGTGTTTGAGTGTGGCCGCAGTGCGTGCGGATGACCAGGTCGTATCACCATCTGGTTCGAGCTTCAGCGGCGCTCCCCGGGCGACCGATCTGGTGGGATCGATGGCGCGGTCGGGGTTCTCGCTTTTGGATCCGTCACGGTTCCGCATCCACAATTCGTATTCTCTGTCGTTTCTTTCCGGATCGGGACAGTCCGCATCGGTCGGTCTATTTATGAGCACGATCGAGTATCAGATCTCTCGTCCCCTGAGCCTGAGAGTGGGCTTAGGGTACTTGCACCAGCCGTTGGGTTTCCTGAAGAACACGAGCGGCCCCTCACAGGGGCGTTTTCTGCCCAACGTGACACTCGATTACCGGCCATCGGACAAATTCTATTTCATCCTGAACTACAGGACAATGCCGGCGTCCAATGACAGGATGGGGTATGGGCGGGGGTGGTCCAGTCCATACCAAGGCAGCAATGATCTCTGGGACTGGTGACAGTCGTGAGCGGCAGTCGGGTCATGGTGACCCCGCGCGCTCATTCTCTCCATCATTGATATGAGTACTCCCGCGCGCCAGCGTCGCGCCCGTCCATCAAACTCGTTCCGGTCCCGCTGGAAGACACGCCTGCTTGATGTGGGCATAATTCTGGCGACGGCCCTCGTGTGTTTGTTTCTGTTTTCGCTGAGCACCCGTCTCGGGTACTCCCGCCCCGAGATCAAAGAGGCGCCGATCATCGTGCGAACCCAGGTGCTGAATGCCTGCGGACGGCCGGGTCTGGGCCGTGCAGTTGCCGATTGCGTTGGCGAGCTTTCGGTCGGGCGTCTGCGTTTTGATGTGGTCGATATTGGAAATTTTGAGCGGACCGACGTGCGCCGGTCGTTTGTCATCAATCACCATTTAACCGATGAGCAGGTTCGTTCGATCGTCAATGCCCTGAAGATCGGACCGGTCGACATCACCGAAGCCGAGCCGGCATTCAACGATCTGGGCTTTGATCTGACGATCGTGCTGGGATCCAACACTGCGGAGATGTCGCCCGTGATTCCGGGTGAGCGTCTCTGATCCCATCCAACCCTTCCTGAGGAGAAAACCCAATTACACCAGCACGGTTGGCCTTGGCCGCCGGGCAGTTCGCCCGGGAGAAGAAGGCGTTTTCCATTCGCATCCTCGATGTGCGCAAGGTGTCATCGGTCACAGACTATTTCGTGATCTGCTCTGTTGATGCCGAGGTTCAGGCACGATCGGTCGCGGATCATGTCATCGAGAAGCTCAAGGAGAAAGGTATCCACGCGTGGCACACGGAAGGATATCGGGGGACGGGATGGGTTCTCCTGGATTTCGTTGATGTGATGGTGCACGTCTTCATGCCGCGTGTCCGCGAGTTCTACGCCCTCGACAAACTCTGGGCGGATGCCCCGGTGAAGGAACTCCCTGACGAAGAGTGACCGGCTCCAGGCATCCTTAGCACATCCCTCAGAATCGAACAACGGATGGACAATCTCAATCTGCTCACACTGGACGACCGGCTGACATCCTGAGATGTAGGGGCACGGCTTGCCGTGCCCGCTTGGGACGGCGGAAAAAGGCACGGCCCGCCACCGGCGGGTGCCACCACAGAACTAACCAATCAACCCTGTAATTAACGATCTGATCAAACCATAATGTCTGGAGGTGTCTCTTGGACATCATCGAACTCAAAGCGAAAACCATCGCCGATCTGCTGGAAATTGCCGAAGGACTCGGCATTCCCGGTGTGTCGGGCCTGCGCAAGCAGGAGTTGATATTTAAGATTCTTGAGGCAAACACCGAGAAAGACGGCCTGATCTTTGCCGAAGGAGTGCTGGAGATTCTCGACGAGGGGTATGGATTCCTTCGGTCCCCCGACTACTGCTATCTGCCGGGGCCTGATGACATCTATGTCTCGCCGTCGCAGATCAAGCGCTTCGATCTCCGGACCGGCGACACGGTCTCCGGGCAGGTCCGCCCGCCGAAGGAGTCGGAGCGGTACTTCGCACTGCTCAAGATCGAGGCGGTCAACTTTGAGAATCCCGACGTTGCCAAGCACAAGACCTTGTTTGACAATCTGACACCGCTTTATCCCCAGCGGAAATTCAACCTCGAGCTCGATCCGAAAGACATTTGCACACGCACGATCGATCTTCTGACGCCGATCGGACGCGGCCAGCGCGGTCTGATCACTTCCCCGCCCAAGGCGGGCAAGACGATCCTTCTGCAAAGAATCGCCAATTCGATCAGCATCAATCATCCCGACGTGAAGCTGATCGTTCTGCTCATCGACGAGCGTCCCGAGGAAGTGACCGACATGAAACGCTCGGTCAAAGGTGAGGTGATCTCATCTACATTCGACGAGCCGGCCGAGCGGCACGTGCAGGTCGCCGACATGGTGATCGAACGCGCCAAGCGTCTGGTGGAGCACAAGCACGACGTGGTCATTCTGCTCGATTCCATCACCCGTCTGGCCCGCGCGCATAACGCCGTCGTGCCGCATTCAGGCAAGATTCTGTCGGGTGGTGTGGATGCCAACGCTCTGCAGCGCCCCAAGCGGTTTTTCGGCGCCGCCCGTAACATCGAAGAGGGAGGCTCGCTCACAATCGTTGCGACCGCTTTGATCGAGACTGGTTCGCGCATGGACGAGGTGATTTTCGAAGAATTCAAAGGCACCGGCAACATGGAACTGGTGCTCGACCGCAGGCTCTCCAACCGGCGTATCTTCCCCGCCATCGATCTGAATCGTTCGTCAACCCGTAAAGAGGAACTGCTGCTGGACGAGGAAACTCTGGGTAAGCTCTGGGTCCTGAGGAAATTCCTGTCGGATATGAATCCGGTCGAGGCGATGGAGTTCTTCATCGATCGTATGCTCAAGACCAAGACCAACGACCAGTTCCTGAATTCGATGAAGCGGTAGGGCGCGCGGCTTTTCGCACACACCAAGGCCGGGGACACCGGCGCGGAGGCTGGTACGTGCCACTGACTTCAGGGCGTGTTGAAAAACCCGGCTCCGAATCAGGGTACCACGGACAAGTAGATTCTCCGGCCCTCTGCCCGCCGCGGCGGGTGCTTGTCCGTGTCCTCTTCTCACAATCTAAAGAAAGACACGGACAAGACCGAGCAGAAGAGCCGCTCGGCCTTCCTTGTCCGTGGCACCCGTGTAATCAGACCATTGTTTTGGTTGACAGGGGTTCTTCAACACGCACTGAAGTCAGTGCCACACAAGTCACAGATACCGACAGATGTCACGGTCACCCACTGCTGCGTGGCCATGAATCTGCATGCATCACCGTGCGACATTAGGCGCCGCGGGTTACATATATTCCGGCGTACCATTCCCGGCATGGAGACTGTAACTTCACACCCGTCAGCTATTCGTCTGGCAGGGCGAGGTTTCTGCCGGAGTGATTGCGTATGGACAGCAATGGTCGACAAGGCGAGCAGCAGACCCGAACGCATCAGGTTCTGACAAAGCAGCGACAGCACCTCCGCGGCATCGCAATTCTGGGAGCGGCGGTTATCGTCCTGTCCATCTTCTACGGTTACCGCAACATCCAAGGCGATGACAGTTACATCTTCTTTTCCTACGCCAAGAACCTGGCCGACGGCAATGGGTACGTTTTCAATCCGGGAGAGCGGATCAACGCGACATCCTCATCACTCTACACGCTTCTGCTTGCAGTGCTTTACACGACTCTCAGATTCATCCCCGGAGCCACGCTCCCGCTGATCGCGCATGTCATCGGAGCCCTTGCATTGATGGCAGTCAGCCTCCTCCTGATCAGAGTATTTCGCGGTACATCGGAATCGATGTTTGCCTGCGTTCTGCCGCTGGTCTTTCTCCTCAATCCCATGCTCGCCGGTGCCATCGGCATGGAGATCTTTCTGGCCATGTCGCTCGCCTTGGGTAGTCTCGTGCTGTATGCGAAGAACCGTCTCAAAATGGCCGCACTCCTGTGCTCACTGGCGGTCTTAGCCAGACCCGACATGCTACTGCTTGCGGCGGTAATGTTTGCTTACGATGTCGTCCACCACCGCCGCGTGCTTTCCATCAGGCTGGCAGGTGTATTCCTCCTGCCGATCGCCGCATGGCTGCTCTTCAGCGCCTTCTACTTTGGACACCTGATTCCATCAACAGTGGCCGCCAAACTTGCACAGACAGAGGCCGGACTCTGGGGAGAAGGTCCGGTTTTTCTCAAGGGGCTTGTTTCCGGCGCGATTCTGTGCTCAGGGATCAGCCATTACCGTGAAGCGGTTCCGTTCATCATCGTGCTGCTCTCATCCGTGGCGGTCGGGACCTTCTCAGGATTTCTGACCGCCATGGCGAGGTGGAGGGCATGGCCGCTCTTCAAACACCCGGTGTTTCAGATCATTCTGCTGTGGAATGGCTTGTACCTCATCACGTATGGCGTGCTGCTCGACGCACCGGCCTACTCTTGGTACTACACACCGCTGACACTGGGAATTGCCCTGATGATGACCCTCCCCCTCGAGGAGATCTGCCGCCAACTATCTTCTGATGTGTCGGCACCGCCACGACTGGTCGTGCTGGGTATTCCTCTCTCTCTGGTTGCCGTGGGGGTGATCCTGCCGCTCACCGCTTCTCGGATGCCGGTTACCGCGCGGCACGAGACGCACAAGCGTGCGGCGGAATGGCTCAACACCCACGTGCCCGAAGGTTCAAGCGTTGGGGCCAACGACATCGGCGTACTGAGATTCTACTATGAGAAAGGCCCGATCATCGATGGTGTCGGGCTGGTGACTCCGTCAGTGGTCGAACATCTGACGAAGGGTGAATATGGCTGGTACATCCGCGAGTACCGTCCCGACTACCTTATGTTCATCGAGCCACCACGGTCAGCGGTGGAACTGATGGTGAATGAAGAGTGGTTTCGGAGGGAGTACACGGTTGACACGATAATCGGTGGAGCAGGCGATGGAGTCGCTATCCGCAAACGGCAGACATCTTGAAGTGTCAGATCCGATTTGGAATGACCTTCAGATTTTTCCGCTGACCAGTCGAGAGGGGAAGTCAATGAATGTCTTCTGGAACACGATCATCTGGCAGCAGTTTGGCGCCGCGATCGACATGCTCGAAAACGCCTTGCTTGTCTGTCCCGACGAGGTCTGGAGTGACCCCGCCCATAGAGCGGGGGAACAGGAATTCTGGTATCTTGCCTACCACACGCTCTTCTTCCTGGACTACTACCTCTCAGAATCCGCCGATGGATTCGCTCCTCCCGCTCCATTCACGCTGGCCGAGCTGGACCCAGCGGGGGTTCTCCCCGAACGGGTGTATAAGAAGGACGAGCTTCACGCCTATCTCGAGCATGGCCGCCAGAAGTGCCGCGCCACGATCGAGACAATGACGGACGAGAGAGCTCGCCAGCATTGTGGATTCGAAAGGCCTGATGTCAGCGTAGCGGAGTTGATGATCTACACCATGCGCCACGTTCAGCACCACGCCGCACAGTTGAACCTCATTCTCCGACAGACAACCGGTTCGGCCCCGGGCTGGGTCTCTAAGACGAAGAGCAACCTCGGATGCAATTAGGCGGTCGCGGTATCGGCTGGAGCGGACCGGACACCTCGCGCCCCAATCGGCCATCGGCCAGCCGCGATCGAAGCAGTCTGTTGCAGGACCGCTATCAATCGAGACGATGGCCAGGTCCGGAGTAGCGCGTCTCACAGAGGCCACTCAATTGCCGGGCGCCTCAGTCTCCGCGAGCCTGAGCGGGTCGCCGGGGACCACATACTGGCACGATCTCTTGTCGTTGCACACACAGGGTGCCGGCCGGAAGTCTGCGACCCCCGGCCGGCGGCAGTGTCAGCCAAGCAGGCTGAAGAGTGCTTG
This sequence comes from Candidatus Zixiibacteriota bacterium, assembly GCA_020058315.1. Lineage (GTDB taxonomy): Bacteria > Zixibacteria > MSB-5A5 > WJJR01 > WJJR01 > JACRMA01. The sequence continues at coordinate 1,021 of JAGVEK010000518.1, read as the reverse complement.
GGCGGCAGGGTTGGACAACGCAGCGTATTGCTGGATGAGCGAGCTAAACGACCCGACATCCTGGCTGTCGTTGTTGCTTAGCGAGTTGAGCAGAGTCTCCAGATTCTCACTGGATATCCCCTGCGTGGTCGTGCCCGATAGAGCACCCTCCTCTATTGGGCTTGGTGGCTTGAATGCGTCTGACTCGGCCTTGCTGATCAGACCATCTCCATTGGTATCCATCATGGAGAAAATCTCATCCGACTGATCCGACGCGCCGATCTTCTCGGCCATCAGTTTGCCGAAAGCGGCAAACTCCGTCTTGTCAATCGAGCCGTCACCATTGGTGTCGATCTGGTTGAACATGTCCTGGTGGTTCGGCTTCATATCAGCCGCATTCGGACCACCCGATGGCTGGAATGCATCCGCCTCGGCTTCGCTGATCAGACCATCTCCATCGGTGTCCATCATGGAGAAAATCTCATCCGACCGATCCGGAGCGCCAGTCTCTTCGGCCATCAGTTCGCCGAATGCGGCAAACTCCGCCTTGTCAATCGAGCTGTCGCCGTTGGTGTCGATCTGATTGAACATGTCCTGGCGGTTCGGCTTCATGTCAGCCGCATTCGGACCGCCTGATGGCTTGAATGCATCCATCTCGGTCTCGGTGAGCAAACCATCTCCATCGGTGTCGATCGCGGAGAAGATCTCATCCGACTGGTCCGGAGCACCCATCTTTTCGGCCATCAGTTTGCCGAACGCGGTGAACTCAGCCTTGTCAATCGAGCCGTCACCATTGGTGTCGATCTGACTGAATATCTCCTGGCGTTGCTGCTTCATGTCAGCCAGGCTCAGCCTGGCGATCTGGTCATAGGAACTGCCAATGCTGCTTATCATATCTCACCCCCTTTCATCAGCATGTTTCTTGTGCCTGTGACAACCGCACTCTTGACAACATCATGCGAGCTTCTCAGTCGAGTGTGCGGCCTGTTCATTCTGTCGGCGGACCCGTCATCAATCATGCCCGTTCAAGCGCCAGGAGTTT
>JAGVEK010000233.1 GCA_020058315.1 Candidatus Zixiibacteriota bacterium | reverse complement strand
CGAGTACCAGCCCGGTGATGACATCCGTTTGATCGATTGGAACGTCACCGCCCGCGCCGGCGCACCCTTCGTGAAGAAATTTCGCGAGGAACGCGAGATGCTAGTGATGCTCTTGGTCGACCTGTCGGCCTCAGGGCGATTCGGCACGCGTGCCAAGTCCAAAAATCAGGTGGCCGCTGAAACCGCGGCGATCCTCGCATTCGCGGCGATCAAGAACAACGATAAGGTCGGCATGATCGTCTTCACCGATCAGATCGAGTTGTATGTTCCGCCGCGCAAGGGCCGCTCCCACGTGCTCCGCCTGATCCGCGAAATACTCTACTTCTCCCCCCGGGGGCGGGGCACCGATATCGCGGGCGCCGTGGAATTCTTCAACCGGGTGACACGCCGCCGCTCAGTCGCGTTCTTGATCTCGGATTTCTTTGGCGCCGGCTACGAACACGCGCTGTCCATCGCCCATCAGCGCCACGATGTCATCGCCGTGAAAGTGGAGGATCCGCGCGAAAGGAAATGGGTCGACGTCGGTCTGATCGAGTTCGAGGATCTGGAGACCGGACGACGAATGGTGGTCGATTCGACCGGGATTGCCGGCATTCAGTTTGATCGTGCCGTCGCCCTCGGAAATATCCGGCGCAAGCGATTCTTCGATTCGATCGGATTGGACCAGGTCAGCGTTTCAACCGAGGGCGCCATCGCCGACAACCTCGTGAAGTTCTTCCGCCAGCGGGAACGGCGCGCCCGCCGCTGATGGTGGAGTGAATTCTAAATATATGACTAATTCGTCCTATACGTCCACTCTCAGTCCATGCAAGGGATCCATCCTCTGGCCCTCAGCAGGACGCTTCGAGCTCAGAAACGAAAACGGTGGGACTCCCGCGGGAGGATCGCGGCGAAAGGTGGCACAATGAACACACAGTGGTTGCAGGTACCAGTCTTGATCTTCGGAATTGGCCCGACCGAATTGATCCTGATTATTCTCGTGATCGTGCTGCTGTTTGGTTCCAGGAAGATCCCGGAGATCGCACGCGGTCTGGGACGCAGCCTGTCCGAATTCAAGAAGGGAAAGCGTGAAGGTGAGGACGAAGCCGGGAAGGACGACAAGAAGGACCAGCCCCCGGCGGCATCGGACAGCAAGTAACACATGCTCGCGTTGATTCCAGAAGTCTGTTCGCAGGGATGCCAGACCATCGGCTGTGAGGGCGGGTCTAAGACACGCCCTCGCATGGCGAGGGCGCAGGAGTCGGCAAGACACTGATGCAGTAATATGGACACACGATTCAAACCAGGTAGTTCAGATTCCCCTCGCCCAAGTAGGGGAGAGGGATCCGGGGTGAGGTGCGTGCCACTCGCCCTTGCGGCCGCGTGTCTCCTGATTCTGCTGTACTCCTCCGTCGCTGCTCAGCCCCCCGACATCACGGTCTCGATCGACAAGCAATCAGTTTCCGTCGGTGATCCAATCCTCTACACGCTGACGCTCCAGTACGATTCGACCCTTCGGCTCGTCGTCCCAACCGTCGGCAAGACCCTCGGGAAACTGGAGGTCCTGAAAGACTCCACCCTTGCCGAGCAATTCTCTGGTCCGGGACGCAAGCTCTACCGTCGCGAACTGCGACTTGCCGCCTTCGAAACCGGCTCGCTATGGATCGCATCGCTGCAGGGAGAGACAATCGACGCCAGAGGACAATCAACACCGTGGCGGTCGGACTCACTGCTGATTACTGTCGCATCCGTCCTGGCCGAAGCCGGAATCGACACCACCGATATCCGTGGCCTGAAGGAACCATACCAGGCTCCCGAGTTCCGCTGGTGGTTGTGGGCGATAGCGCTGCTCGTTCTGCTCGGAGCCGCGGCCGTCTACTGGGTCAGGCGTCGCCGCCATCCAGACGCGCCCGCGGCGCACACTCCTCCCACACCGCCTTGGGAAGCCGCGTTACTCTCGTTGCGTTCAATGCCCCAGGAGATTGATCCTTCGGTCGATGGAGGCCGCCTCTGGTATTTCCGGCTCTCGGAAATCCTGCGCCGTTATTTCGACCAGCGTTACGGCTGGGCATCGATTGACGAGACGACGACAGAGTTGATGCAGCGCCTCGAATCCGCCCCGTTTGACGATGGCCACCAGGAGCGCGCCCAGGAGTTCTTCGAACTGGCTGATCGCGTGCGTTACGCACGACACCCGGCGAAGGTCGGGCGACCCGAAGTTGATTGGGAATGGGTTCGCCAGTTTGTTCAATCGACGATCCCCGTGATCCTGGTAGCGCCCGAATCGAATTCGACTTCCGGCCCGCCGCGGCGGGTTCCGGCCCAAGTGGTGCCCCCGGAACGGCCGACACTGGATGTGACCGCATGATCCGCTTCGCCAACCCCTGGTTCCTGCTGGCGGCGCTCCTCGTGATCGGAGCTGTTTGGATCCTGTGGCTGCTCCGCGAGGCACGACCCACAGCCGCATTCCCTCACCTGGATCTCGTTCGGGAGATCAAACCCACGTGGCGTGTCCGCCTCCGCTGGCTCCCTCTGGCGGCTCGCATCCTGGCATTGGTCCTGCTGGTTGTCGCCATCGCGCGCCCCCAATCCGGAACCGCCTCACGAGAGATCACGTCGGAGGGAATCGACATCATGCTCGTTCTCGATGTCTCCGGATCGATGAAGGCCGAAGACTTCAAACCCAACAACCGCTTGCACGTTGCCAAACAAGTCATCCGCCAGTTTATCGAAGGTCGCACTAACGACCGAATTGGTCTCGTCGTCTTCTCCGGCCAGTCGTTCACTCAATGCCCCCTGACCTTGGACTACCGCGTCCTGACCGGATTCCTCGACAAGATCGACTTTGGCATGATCGAAGACGGCACGGCCATCGGGATGGCGATTGCCAACGCCGTCAATCGTCTGCGAGAATCCACGGCGAAGAGCAAGATTATCATCCTGCTGACCGATGGCGTGAACAACCGGGGCCAGATCGAACCCCAGACCGCTGCCGAAATCGCCCGCACGATGGGCATCAAGATCTACACGATTGGAGCGGGCAAACCGGGTAACGCAATGTACCCCATTGAGGACCCGGTCTTCGGCAAGCGCTATGTTTATCTGCCCAATGATCTGGATGAAGCCTCCCTGAAGCAGATCGCGGAGCGCACCAACGGACGGTACTACCGCGCCCAGTCCGAGAAAATGCTCGAGCAGGTTTACAGCGAAATCGGCATGCTTGAGAAGACCGAGATCAAGATCAAAGAGTACATCCAGTATCAGGAACTGTTCGGTTACTTCGCGGTGGCGTCGTTCCTGGCCGTCGCGCTGGCCGGAGTCATGGGGGCAACCTGGTTTCGTACTCTTCCGTAGAAGGGCAGAGGTTGAGCGGCGATGCGTTTCGGTGCGATTGAATGGCTGTGGGCTCTGTGGCTGGTTCCAGTGCTGGCGGCTGTCCTCTGGTATGCCGCTCTGGTCCGCCGCAAGATGGCCGGGCGTTTCGCCGAATCGGGCGCCTGGGGGCAACTCACTCAGCGCGTCTGGAATCCCGCGCGGCGCTGGCGGAGCATCATTCTTGTGTTGAGTCTGGTGCTTGTCATCCTCGCTGTCTGTCGGCCGCAGTGGGGTGCCCGTGCGGTGATGCTCAAACGTCGCGGGCTCGATATCGTCGTTGCCCTCGACGTTTCCAAGTCCATGCTCGCCACCGATGTCAAGCCCGACCGTCTCACGCGTGCCAAGCGGGAGATTTCCGGTGTTCTAGACCGGCTGGCCGGTGACCGCATCGGTCTCGTCGTGTTCGCGGGCGATGCCTTTGTTCAATGCCCACTGACAATCGATGTCGCCGCCGCCCAGCTCTTGCTCGATGCTGTCGACGCGCACTCGGCGGGGCGACCCGGTACGGCAGTCGCCGGCGCCATAACGCAGGCAGCAAGCATGTTCGAAAAAAATGAGCGTCAGTTCAAAGTGCTGATCCTCGTCACCGATGGCGAAAGCACCGAGGGAGATGCCCTTGCGGCCGCGCAGGATGCCGCCACGTCCCTGGGAATCCGCATTTACACGATCGGCGTCGGCACACCATCCGGCGAACCGATTCCGGTGTACGACGAACAGGGACGGCAGGAAGGGTTCAAGAAGGATGAGGCCGGACAGATTGTCCTCTCGAAGCTCGATGAAGTCTCTCTTCAGAAGGTCGCCCTGGCTACCGAGGGACGCTATTTCCGAGCCGGACCCACCGAAATGGAAATCGACGCCCTGTTCGACGAACTGAGCAAACTGGAGAAGAAGGAGATGGAGGGGCGCCTGTTCACCGAGTTCGAAGAGCGCTTCCAGTATCTGCTGCTCCCCGCATTCCTTCTGCTTCTCGCAGAATTCGTAATTCCCGAGGTGCGTCTGCAGGGTATGAGAGTGCCACGATCCTGGGCGAACAAGAAGAAGGTCTCTGCTATTCCATAGTCG
>JAGVEK010000423.1 GCA_020058315.1 Candidatus Zixiibacteriota bacterium | reverse complement strand
TCCGGCGGGCAATCTCCTCTGGCAGTGCAGCTACGAAGGGCCAGGGAACTCGTCTGACGTGGCCACCGCGGTCAGGGTGGATGCCGGTGGCAACGTGTACGTAACCGGTTACAGCCGAGGCACCGGTTCAGAGTACGATTACGTGACTATCAAGTACGACTTGACTGGCCGCACCCTGTGGGAGCGGCGGCGCGGTGGTCCGGCTCGCTCGCCCAGCAGAGCCTGTGCTCTTCAGGTGGATGGACGCGGTGATATCTACGTCACCGGGTGCGGCCGGGGAAGAGGTCCGGATTTCGACTACGTCACGCTGAGATACGGACCCACCGGAGATCTGCTCTGGGACTGTCGATACGACGGGCCCAGCCACTCGCGCGACGGAGCCATGGCGGTTGAAGTGGACACGGTGGGCAACGTGTACGTGACAGGTGCTTCCTGGATCGACGGAGCCGACTACGATTTCGTCACTGTGAAGTACTCGCCCGACGTGGTCCGGTTCCGTTAACCGGTATCGGTGCGACGGCGGGCGGAAATGCGACGAGTTGCCCGCGTCCTCGCGTTGAACGCGGCCGGGAATATTTGTGTCACCGGAGCCTCTCGGTTTGCCGGTGCCGGGTACAACTTTCTCACGGTCAAGTACCGGCAGAATGTGATCCATCTCCGCTGACGGAACGATCATCTTGTGACAAAAAACACTAAGTAGCCCTTTGTATATGCCAATGCAAAAGGTGACCATGGTCTGATTCGGAGCGCAAAGTTACCCTTCCGGCTGATGAAAGTGGATAGAAATGCCTGTGACTCGCGAAGAGAACGTGCGATGGATCGGCAGCGGAATTGCACCGATGTGTCGACGGGTGGCTTGTGACATAAAGTACAAATACTACTTGCTTTGTCCGTTTCGGACGATATTGTTGATCTGGGGCACCAGCCTGCATCGCTTGGCGGCCGGGTACCCCTGCGCGGTTGACGGCGTGCGCGCGACCCTGCGGCTCGTTGCAGGTGTGCCGACTGAAGCGTCTCTTAAGGAGGGATCAGATGGCCCCGGCCGGTTCGCCTTCACAAACCGCACACGTCAAGCCTGTGGCCAGGTCCATAGGCGATGATTCCTACGGAGGTCTTGCATGACAGATGCGCTGGCAACCACTTGTCCCGGCTCCGTTCGTGACATCACGCTGGAGACCCTGGCGGAGTTTCCTGAGGGCCGCGAAGTCCTCACATGCATCCAGTGCGGCATGTGCGCGGGGACATGCCCCTACGGCGATGTCATGGACTACCCGCCCCGGCGCATCATCGCCATGATGCGGGCGGGAATGCTGGAGACGGTGTTCTCCAGCGATAGCCTGCTGGCTTGTGTCGCCTGCTACGCCTGCATGGCGAAGTGCCCGAGGGGCATTCAACTGACCGAAGTGCTCCTGCCGTTGGTCAAAGAACAGGTCTTCGCGCGCCTGCCCGAACTGCCGGCAGAATTGCACAAGGCACTGGGGAACACGCTACGCTACGGCAACCCGATGGCAGAGTCCGCCAAGAAGCGTGCGGCGTGGGTGAAGACAGCGGATGTTCCGATCCGTATTCTTCACGAGGATCCCCGGCCGGTCGACGTTCTGTGGTTTGTGGAGTGCCAGAATTCCTATTATCCGCGCGGGCAGGACATCAGCCGCGCCACCGCCCGGCTTTTCCACCGGCTGGGAGTCGATTTCGCCATTCTGGGCAACGAAGAAAAATGCGCCGGAGAGTGCGCGCGTCTGTTGGGCGAAACCGGCCTGTTCGACACGCTCATGGACTACAACATGGCCATCTTTCAGAACTACAAGTTCAATCGCATCGTGACCTCCGGTGCCCACGCCTACGACGCCTTCAAGTACCAGTACAGCGCCGTCGGGTTCAAGTATCCGATGGAGCATACGACCCCGTTTTTCGCCCGGTACCTTGAGCCGCTCCGGCCGCTGCTGACGAAGAAACTAAACTACAAGGTCACCTATCACGATTCCTGCTGCCTGGGGCGGCACAATGGCTTCTATGAGGAACCTCGGGATCTCCTGCGAGCCATCCCCGGTGTCAAATTGGTGGAGATGCCGCACAACCGCATCAGTGCCATCTGCTGTGGCGGCGGTGGCGGTGGCATGTGGCTCGACACTTACTACAAATCCAAAGGCTTCGAACGGCTGTCAGAGCGTCGCGTCCGGGAGGCAGTTGCCACGGGCGCGGACATCCTTGCCGTCTCATGCCCTTATGAAGTGTCCCGGTTTGAAGACGCTCTCAAAGTGCTGGGCCACGATCAGAAGATGGCCGTCAGAGACGTCACAGAACTCCTGGCGGAAGCGATGGAGGTCTAGGTTCTATGAATATCCTGGTTTTGCTGCGGATGGTGCCCGACGTCGTGGAAGAATTGGAAATTGCGCCCGACGGTAAGTCGCTCGACACCGAATACTTGCGGATGATCATCAATGAATCCGATGATCACGCGCTTGAACAGGCATTGATCCTGAAGGAAAGATGCGGCGGCAAGGTCACCGTGCTGGCCCTCGACGCGCCCGACGTCGACGACGTGCTTTTCACTGCGGCCGCCAAGGGAGTGGATCGGGTCATAAAGATTGAAGGCGGGGACGTAGGACTGACGACGCGCCGTGCCGCCGGACTGTTCGCGGAGGCCATAAAGAACGAGTCGGACCTCCGGTCGGTCGACATGATGCTGACTGGTGTGCAGGCGATCGACGACCTCGATGCGCTGGTCGCCCCGATCCTCTCCCAGCAGCTCGGACTGCCGTACTTGGGGATTGTGACAAAGGTCACTCTTGACGACTCCGGGAAGACGGTGACTGCAATCAGGGAATTCGCCGGGGGCGTGCGTGGCGAGTTCGAAGTCCCTCTCCCGGCTGTTCTGGGAATCCAGGCGGCGGAGAAGCCGCCGCGCTACGTGCCGGTTGCCAAGGTGCGCGCGGCGATGAAATCCTGCAAGATTGAGTCCGTTGACGCT
>JAGVEK010000046.1 GCA_020058315.1 Candidatus Zixiibacteriota bacterium | reverse complement strand
GCGATGCGAGTCTTCACGCTGCGTCTGGTGACCGCGTCTCCATCGGATCGCTCGACCCCCCCGGTGAAGAACGATTTGATCTCAAACACCCCCTGGGGTGTTTGGACATACTTCTCTTTGGATACGCGGGAGACTGTGGCCACGTTCATCTCGACTCTGTTGGCAATATCGCTCATACGCAACGGCTTGAGGAAGCTCGCCCCTTTGTCGAAGAACTCCTTTTGCTCCTCGACAATGGCTTCCATCACCTTGATCATGGTGGTCCGTCGCTGATTGATCGCGTTGATAAGCCAGCGCGCCTGCTCGAGTTTGTCCTTGACGTATTTCTTAATCTCCTCCTCCGAATTGCTGCCGCGGCGGAGGACATCGCGATATGCTGCCGTCACCCGCAGCCTGGGGAGATTGCGGTCATTGTGGAAGACCACATACTCGTCGTCGAGTCGCTCGACAATCAGATCAGGAATGACGGGCATGGCGGCAGCCGTGAACCGGCCCTGGGCGGGACGCGGCGACAGCGTCCGGAGTTCTTCCATCGCTTCTTTGACGCGCTCCATCGGGACATCGAGAGCCTTGGACAGTTGCATGTGCGTCTTGCGGTCCAATTCGTGCCAATGCTCCCTGACAATTCGGGCTTCCAGGCTGTCGGCCAGTCCCCGCTGTTCCAACTGGATGAGCAGCGATTCCTGCAGGTCGCGTGCGCCGACTCCCGGAGGGTCGAACCCTTGGATCACCTTGAGAACGTGCTCAACTTTCTCAACAGGGGCTTTCAGCGCTTCAGCCAGCTCGGGGACCGAGATGCTGCCCAGCAATCCCGATGGGTCGAGATTGCCGATGATGAACTCACCGATCTCGATTTCCTCGGGCGACAATTTCGAGAAATTCAACTGCTCGACCAGGTGGTCGTAAAGAGTCAGCTCAAAGACAGGCGCCCGCTCCCACTGCTCCTCGGGATGCTCCGAGAAACGGTGGGGCACAAACTCTGAATCTTCTCCCAGATAGCTTTCCCAGTCAATCTTCTCGTCGGGGGACGATTCGACCGGTGGTTCTGTCAGTTCGGAGTTGCTTGGGTCAGGCTCGTCGACTACCTCAATCGCCTCGACTTCCTCCAGCATCGGGTTGGTCGAGAGCTCCTGCCTGAGGACTTGCTCAAGCTTCAGGACAGGCATCTGCAGCATCTTCAATGACTGAATCAGCTGTGGTGCCAGAGTCTGCCTAAGGCGCAGTCCCAGTTCGAGTCTCAAATCACCCTCTGCTCTCTTGACGGTCGGCGCACGCGGTAGGTTGTTGTGCCGCAGGGAATTGGCGAGACAACGAGCCTTGGCGCCTCCGTCAACTCACCATTCCTAATATACCGTTATGGTCACTCCTGGCAACACAATTACACACATAATTTTACGTACCAACCGGCCCATTCGTTCTTGGTGACAGGACTGCGTAATTGACTCTGCAACCGCAGGTTACACCTGCCTACACATGCTTTATCGGTCGGAACGCGAGGAAATTGAGGACGCAGGATCGTTGGGCAATGGGGTGGTGCGTTCAGTCATCGAGGAGGCGACGCGCCGTTTAGCCGTCGTAGTACATCTCAAATTCGTACGGTGTCGGACGGATGCGGATCTGATCGACTTCCTTTCGTTTGATTGCCACCCAATTCTCCAGTAGATCTTCGGTAAATACTCCACCCTCGAGCAGATAGTCGTGGTCGGACTCGAGCGCATTGAGCGCTTTCGTAAGCGAGGTCGGAAGCTGGTGGATCTTGGCAAGGTCCGATTTCGAAAGATTGTCCAGGTTCGCATCCAGCGGCCGGCCGGGGTCGATCTTATTCTTGATTCCATCGATACCTGCCATGACCATCGCAGCGCAGGCCAGGTAGGGGTTCATCGTCCCGTCCGGGGGACGGAATTCAAAACGCATCTTCGCCGGCTCGCGCTGGTAGCCGGGGATACGCACGCATGCGGTCCGATTCCCAACAGAGTACGTTCCCGCGACCGGCGCCTCAAATCCCGGCACCAGACGCTTGTAGGAATTGGTCGATGGGTTGGTCAGCGCCAGAAGTGAATCGGCATGAGCCAGCACGCCGCCGATGTAGTACAGCCCAAGCTGGGAGAACCGGCACAATCCATCCTTGTCGAAGAACATCGACCCTTTACTGTCCGAAAGGTACTGATGCATGTGCAGCCCCGAGCCGGGCTCGTTGAAAAGCGGCTTGGGCATGAACGTGGCCGACTTGCCGGACCGGAAACAGTGGTTCTTGACCATGTATTTCACCAGCATCGTCCTGTCGGCGGTCTTCAGCAATGGCGCGAACTCGATTTCGATCTCATGCTGGCCGCCACCGCCGACCTCGTGGTGATGGTATTTTAGTTTGACCCCTGCGTCGGCCAGCAGGACCGAAATCTCCGAGCGCAGATTATAGGTTCGATCCATTGGCGGGGAGATGTGGTAACCTTTCTTGTAGGGAATTTTGTATCCCAGACTCTCGTCGTCGCGTCCCGCATTCCATACCGCCTCGGCCGCGTCGAGGGAATAGAACGCATGCTGGGGGCCCTGAAAGAAATTGACCTTGTCGAACACATAGAACTCAAACTCCGGGCCGAAGACCGCGGTTGCACCCCTCACAGATTTGGTGAGGTATCGCTCTGCATCGGCCGCCACACGGCGGGGATTGCGGGAATAAGGAGCGACGGTGCTGTCCGACTCCATGATATCACCAATGAGTGACAATGTGGGCCGATCGAAGAACGGGTCGATGAAGGCGGTCGCCGGATCGGGGATGACCAGCATGTCGCCGCGTTCGATCGACGAAAATCCGGGCAGGGATGACCCATCCACACCCACCCCGGTCTTGAACAGATTCTGGCCGAGCGCCGAGATCGGCAGGGTGATGTGATGCCAACTGCCGGTCAAATCGCAGAATTTGAGATCGATGAACTCTGCATTCTTGTCTTTTGCCTGCTTCGAGACCGTCTCGAGCGTCATAACGATTCTTCTCCCAGATGGTGCTGTGACACCATTCACATGCAATCTGAAGAATCAGCGGGCTGATGCAAGCAATTCCTGTGGTGAGAGGCCGCAGTCACAGTCAAATCCTTGCAAGTACGCACAAATGGGAGTATTCTGCTGACGCAGGATGCCCAGCAACCTTGGACGACCAGCCCGCCGCGGCGGGGGGCTCCTTGCGGATGATGTCGATCTGTCATCTTCCTCTTGCGTCGGCAGAGACGCTGTGCCAGATGGATGGGAATCCTCGGATCAGCAGCCCGATGCCCGCCATGGATC
>JAGVEK010000047.1 GCA_020058315.1 Candidatus Zixiibacteriota bacterium | reverse complement strand
CGTTTATGAAAGCCTGGCCGTTTTCTGGGTCGCGATTCTCGGCCTGCTCGTCATCATCCGCATGAAGCTCCGGGAAATCGAACGTATCCAGTCATTGGGCGTGGAGAAGGAAGATCAGGACGCCCCACTGCTGGAGTAGGTCCTGCGTACAATTAGAAAATACGTGATTATTCATGCAAGGCGTCCTGTGCGGCCGCTCATACTCGCCCTGATTGCTCAGGACGCCGCCTGGCCCCACACAAATTGAGGAGAACATGAAATACCAAACCCTGTTGGTCGAAATCAAACACAGCATCGGTATCGTCTGGATGAACCGCCCGGAGTTGCACAATGTGTTCGACGAGACGATGATCTCGGAGCTGATCGCGGCGATGCGTACTCTGAACGACGATCCGGCGGTCCGCGCCGTGATCCTCGCCGGCGCGGGCAGCAACTTCTGCGCCGGCGCCGACCTGAAGTGGATGCAGCGCATGGCCGACTGCCCCTTCGAGCAGAACCACGCCGACGCGATGAACTTCGCGACCCTGCTTTCCACCATCGACACCTTGAAAAAGCCAACGATTGCCCGCGTGCACGGCCCGGTTTTTGCCGGCGGCGTCGGTCTTGTCGCGGCCTGCGACATCGCGGTGGCGGCCTACGAGGCGGAGTTCTGCCTGCCCGAAGTCCGGCTCGGCCTGATCCCGTCGACGATCGGACCTTATGTGATACGGGCGATGGGCGAGCGCGCCGCGCGCCGCTATTTCCTTTCTGCGGAGCCCTTCACCGCCGCCGAGGCCTATCGCATCGGCCTCGTGAACGACATCGCGCCGCTGGGTGAACTCGACGCCAGGATCAACGAACTGCTCGGGCAACTGATCCAGGGCGGCCCGGTTGCGCAGGCGCTTTCCAAGGAGTGGATCCGCACTGTGGCGGGCGTCCCCATTCATTCCGACCTGATCAAAGAAAGCGCAACACGCCTCGCTGCCACGCGCGCCTCTGAGGAGGGTCGGGAGGGCATCCGTTCCGGCATCGAGAAGCGCATGCCGGCATGGCTGGGTAAAAAAAAGAAGCCCGTCGCCGAAAAGGCAGCCGCACACAAAGTTAGGCGCAAGAAGTAAGGAAGATCCGGGCGCCCCGCTGTTACAGTGGACCCCACCAGCCCTGCCCCTCGCAGATTTTTGATGGCGCCTTCGGTTCCGGCGGCATGGATGGTCTGTCGGCACAGTCTATTGCTGTTTCACTGTGAGGAAGAGGATATGTTGACGGAGAGAATTTCGACTTTTGTCAGCGGGGTGCGGACAACGGATATTCCACAGGATGCGCTGGACAAGGCCCGCCTGGGAATCACCGATTTCGTTGGGGTTGCCTTAGCAGGGTCGCAAGAAGAGTTGGGCAGGCTCATCCGGGAGTACGGCAACCGAATAGGCGGTGTGGCCGAGGCAACCATCATCGCGGGCGATCGGAAAACGTCGCCCGAGATGGCCGCTCTGGTCAATGGGACGATGGGACACGCGCTTGATTACGATGACATGTCGGTCTCCCCGATCTCGCACCCGTCGGTATTCCTTGCCCCGGCCATTCTGGCGGTCGGCGAGAGCATCGCTGCGTCGGGTCTGGAAGCCCTTGCCGCATATGTCGTGGGGTATGAAGTTGCCGGCTGTGTGGCCGGGCCGATGTTTCAGAGCCACTATGTACAGGGATGGCACAGCACATCCACATTCGGGAGCCTGGGGGCGGCGGCGGCAGTGGCGTGGTTGTTGAAGCTGAACGCACGGCAGGTAAGGATGGCGATCGGGATTGCGGCGTCGCTGGCGTGCGGGTTAAGGCAGAACTTCGGCACCATGACCAAGCCGTTGCACGCAGGCAAAGCGGCTGCGAACGGGATTCAGGCCGCCTTTCTGGCCCAGGCGGGTTTTACGGCCGATGCGGCCATTATCGAGGCTCCGCTGGGGTTTGCCAAGGTCATGGGACACGACGACGAGGTTGACTGGGCCAAGGTGGGGACAAACCTGGGCAAGACGTTTGTGATTACCGGCCCGGTTGGTCTTGCCATCAAGCCGTATCCATCGTGCGGCTTTACCCACACGGCCATCGACTGCGCGCTGGATCTCAAGCAACAAGGGGTCAAGACCGAAGAGATTGTTGAGATTGAGTTGGGCACGAGCCCCTTTGACAAGCAACTGCTCATTCATCACCGGCCCAAGACAGGATTGGAAGGCAAGTTCAGCCTGGAGTACTGTGTAGCCCGCGCTCTGGTTTCAGGAGGCGTCCGCCTGAACTCCTTTTCTGAAAAGGCCATGATGGAACCTGCGGTGCAGCGTTTGATCGAGGGCATGAAATGGGTAGAGAAGTACCCGATGCCGGTCATGGGGACCCCGGAGGGGTTCGGCGCCAAGAGTGTGACCGTAACCATCCGAAATGGCAATAAATATGACGCGGCGGCCCGTGTCGCCAGGGGGATGCCGACGAATCCACTCGGCGCCCGTGAATTCAACGCAAAGTATAGGGATTGCGCCTCCACGGTTTTGTCGGAGGAGGCTGTTGAGGAGTCGTTATCGCTGCTGACCGGGCTGCAGGGGGTAGGAACGGTGACGGAGGTAATGGCGCGGATCTCCGGGAATTAGCAGATTGTTGAAAAACGCCCGTCTGCTGCGTTTCCCTCATCCTTCGCCGTTCAACGTACCAGCAAGTACGCCTCACGGCTCAGGATTTCGGGGGCCTTGCATCCGG
>JAGVEK010000452.1 GCA_020058315.1 Candidatus Zixiibacteriota bacterium | reverse complement strand
AGAGCGGCTTGGATAGTCCACTCTCGGCTCTTCGAGCCTACATGGAAGCATTGAAGCCGTTGGGACAGGGCGTGAAGGAACAATTCCCGGCACTGTGCTTGTCTCCTGATGAGCTTGAACAAGTGGCGAGTTTCAGAAGCGAGGCGCCCTCGTGCATTGGGATCGGCTGGGGGGCGCGCTGGCCGACGAAGATCGTGCCGTCTCAAGTCTGGGATGCCGTGCTGGATCGGTTGAATTTGAACTGGTCGGGAAGAGTCTGCATGTTCGGGCTGGACTCGGACGAGCCCGGAATCGCCGCGTTTGTCCGTCAGCGGAAGTCGAAGCGGCCGCAGTTCGACGCGCAGATCGAGTGTGGTCGTTCTCTGCGTGAGGTAATGACGAAGCTTGCCGCGTGTGCGGTCTTTGTCAGTTCCGACTCGGGACTCATGCACCTTGCCGCCGCGCTGGGAGTCCCGTCATTGGGGCTGTTCGGGCCGACCCATCCGGCACTGGGATTTGCTCCTGTCGGACCGGGAGCGAGAGCTTTCCACGGCGGCACGAAGTGTTCCCCGTGCCATCGGCACGGGGCCGCGCCATGCTTTCGTGAACGCCGGTTCTGCTTTGAGGACTTAGACACGAATGAGATCGCTGAAGCGATCATGGATGCCATCACTTTGGAGTTAGCCGCGCGCCCCGAAGGGCGACCCACCGGGTCGCCCCTGCATTTCCCCCGCGTTCCCAAAGAGACCGACAGTCGAGGTGCGAGTGGCTGATCTGCGAACCCGTCGTCCGGCGGCTTTTCTCGACCGTGACGGTACGATGATCCTCGAACGCGACTTTCTCGGCGACCCTGATGGCATTGAACTCCTGCCGGGAGTGGTCGAGGCGATCCAATTGCTGAACGAGTGGGGTTATTGGGTCATTGGGGTATCCAACCAATCCGGGGTCGCTCGCGGGTACTTTGGGACGAAAGACGTGGAGGCCGTCAACGAGCGGATCATTGATTTGCTCGCGAAGCAGAAGGCGTACGTCAATCGGATATACTACTGCCCGCACCAGCCTGATATCTCGCGGCAGCGAAATGAAGCCCCATGCGAATGCCGCAAACCGGCGCCAGGGATGATCCAACACGCCCTCAGGGAATACCCCATCGACCTGTCTGGTTCGTTCGTGGCGGGTGATTCCGCGGTGGATATCGGGCTGGCCCACCGTGCGGGCATCCCCGGGCTTCTGGTCCTGACGGGATACGGCCTGCGTGAACGCGAACTTCTTGCGCCCGGTCTGACGCCGGATGTGATCGCGGATGACCTTCTGTCGGCGGTCCACTGGTTCGGGCACCGAATGGGCCTGATTGTCGGCACTTGATGGAATGCAGCGCATCGGTGGTGGGTACGTGCTCGCACCGGTTCACCCAATCGCGTCCACGAAGGCCAGAAATTGACGTCCACGACACGTGCGGAGTTTGACAGAACGCCATCAACTTGCTACACTTCAGTGGTTTCGGCCGCATTCCACTACTGAAAGGTGACTTTCGAGATGAGCATCTCTATACCACCGCAGACGCTGACCGGCAGAGATCCCAAACTAGCAGCACGCGCCGTGGGACTCCCCCATTCACCCATCCGCAAGCTCGCCGACGATGCAACGGCGGCCAGGAAACGCGGCACAAAGGTTTATCAACTTAACATTGGGCAGCCTGATGTGCCAACGCCGCCGCAGTTCTTCGAGGCTCTCAGGAGTTTTTCGGAACCGGTTTTGGCCTACGGGCACTCGAAGGGGCACAGCGACCTGCTCGAAGCCTGGTCCGGATACTACGCGCGCAAAGGGCTGGATGTGTTGCCGAGCCAGATTCAGATCACAGTCGGAGGCTCGGAGGCTCTCTGGTTCGCCTTCATTCTCATCTGCGACCCAGGCGATAACGTGGTGGTCAGCGAGCCGTTCTATACGAACTACTTCTCTTTGGCCATGGCCGTGGGGGTCCAGTTGCATCCGGTGGCCTCCGACCCCTCGCGAGGGTATCCGCTGCCGGCGCGCCGTGATCTGGAGGCGGCAATCGATGATCGGACCAGGGGAATTATGATCTGTTCACCGAACAATCCGACGGGGACGGTCCTGACGCGGGATGAGATCGCAACAGTTGTGCAGATTGCCGAGGAGCGCGATCTCTTCATCCTCTCCGATGAAGTCTATCGGGAGTTCTGCTACGAAGGAACGCATACATCGATCTGGCAGTATCCACAGGCCGGTAATCGCGCCATTCTACTGGATTCAATCTCGAAGAGATTTTCTGCGTGCGGGGCCCGCGTCGGTGCGCTCGTCTCACGCAACGCCACCGTCATGGACGGTGCGCTGCGGCTTGGGCAGGCACGGCTCTGCACCGCGACCGTCGAACAAATCGCAGCCGCCAGGTTGATGGATCTGGGCGACGACTACTATTCCGCGCTGGCCGACGAGTACAAGGGCCGGCGGGATCTGATGTGTGAGCGACTGGGGCACATGCCCGGTGTGCGATTTGAAAAACCCGCCGGCGCGTTCTACCTGATGGCAACTTTGCCCATCGACGATGCCGACCGTTTCTGCAGGTGGATGCTGACCGACTTCGCCTATGAACAGCAAACGGTGATGATGGCGCCGGGATCGGGCTTCTATGCCACACCGAGTAGAGGCAGAGAAGAAGTACGCATCGCGTACGTCTTGGAGAAACCTGAACTGGATAAGGCCATGACGACGCTGGCCGCGGGCCTGGAGGCTTATCCAGGACGGCGCCCGGCCTGACGGGACCGCACGATCTTTGTGGTAGCCAAACACACCGCGATATCGTAATAGAAGCATGAGCAGCGGGTCCGCTGGCCTTTTCTTGAATGCCGGCCCAGAATCCGAGTTGCCAAACGATGATCGGTGAGAGAATCAAACAGTATGAGGTCACCGCCCGGCTTGGCGCGGGGGGTATGGGTGAAGTCTACCTCGCCACCGATACAAAGCTTGGCCGTCCCGTTGCACTGAAGTTTCTGCCACGAGAGTTCGCCACCGACCCTGACCGTCGCAAGCGCCTGGAGCTGGAGGCGCGCTCTGCATCGTCGCTCGATCATCCCAATATCCTCACGATCTACGATATCGACGAGCATGAGGGGCATCCCTTCATCGCCATGGCATACGTCGAGGGGTCGACGCTGAAGGAGAAGACGGCTAATGGCCGGCTGCCGCTCGACCAAGCCATCCGATATGGTATCCAAGTCGCGGCGGGTCTGGCCGCAGCCCATTCACGCGGCATCATCCACCGCGATGTGAAACCCGACAATGTCATGATCGGAACCGATGACCGGGCGCGCCTGACCGACTTCGGCCTGGCCCGGCTGAAAGAATCATCCGGCCTGACCGAACGGGGCAGCACGGTCGGGACCGTCGGATATATGTCGCCGGAGCAGGTTCAGGGGCTGCCGGTCGACGCTCGCTCTGATGTGTTCTCGCTTGGAATCCTCCTCTATGAGTTGTTCACCGGTCGCCGCCCGTTCACGGCAGAGCACGCGGCCGCGGCGCTGTATTCGATCGTTCACGAGACGCCCACCGCCGCGCGTGTGATCAACCCGGAGATTCCGCCCGAGGTATCGGCTATCGTGGAGAAAGCCCTGGCCAAAGATCCTGATGATCGCTACCCCAACGCCGGTTCACTCGAAGATGATCTGCGGACGGTCGCCAGGACTCTGGAGATCTCACGCATCTCGTCCGGTGGGATCCCGGCCCTTCGTCCGCAGCGCCGTTTCAGTCTGGCTTGGGGGGTTCTCGGCGGGGCGATCATGCTTCTCGGTCTCGCATTCCTGTTCGCTTCCCACATCTTCACCGGAGGAGGCCAGGAGGTCAAGGCCAACGAAAACACACTCGCAGTGATGTACTTCGAGAACCTGAGCGACCCGGATGATAAGGAACGGCTGGGTGACATCATCACGGAGCTGCTCACTACGGACTTGTCGGCCTCTCAATTCGTCAAAGTCGTCTCGAGTCAGCGGCTGTATGATCTTTTGAAGCACCAGGGAGTCACATCAACACGCCGCATCGACCGTAGCATGGCCACTGAAGTGGCCCGCGAGGCGGGTGCTACGCGCATGTTGTCGGGAGCGCTCTCGAAACTGGGTGGCCGGACAATCATCACAGCCCAATTGGTCGATGTTGCCAGCGGGGACGTCGTCGGGTCGGAACGGGTGGATGGTTCGGACCTGTATTCGATGGTCGATGATCTCTCGATCCGGATCAAGCACAAGCTGGGACTGAACGAACAGCAAGTGATGGCGGGCGAGGTGAAGATTGCGAGCATCACGTCGTCATCGCCAGAGGCGTTCCGGGAGTACCTCCAGGGTATGGATTATTATTACGCCCTCGACTGGCAGGATGCCCACAAACATTTTGACCGTGCGCTGGCGCTGGATTCGACATTCGCTCTCGCCTACATGCGCAAGGGGATCGCGTACATGTCGGAGGGCCAACGGGAAGAAGGTGTGGCCATGCTGGCCACCGCCGGGCGGTACGCCGAACACGCAACCGGCTGCGACCGCCTTCTCATCGAGGCCTTCGCGAAGGACCTGGCGCAGCACTGGGATGTCCAGGCTGCCCTGCGGACGCTTAAGCGCGCAACGGTCGAATGCCCTACCGAGAAGGAGCCTTCGTTCTGGATTGCGAATCTCTTATCCGAGAACAAGGGACAGACAGACTCCGTGATCTACTACAGCCGGAAGGCTCTTGATCTCGATCCAGACTATCCGTTTGCGCTCTTGATTCTCGCCAATGCGTTGAGCGAGCGCAAAGACTACGCCGGTGCGAAGCCGGTCATCACACATTACCTGTCGGCGCGTCCGAAGGACTGGGTCCCGTACGCGCTCTTGTCTGACATCTTCGTCAAGCAGCGCCAGACCGACTCTGCATGGGTCTATGCCCGCCGGATGCTGGATATGGCGCCGGAGCAGCGCAGCGGATATCTCCAAGTGGCCAATCTGTTCGTGCTGCAGGGACAACCCGATTCGGCGATCATCTGGTACGAGAAGATGATGGCGAGCGATCGGAATCCGTTCACACGCATTCTCGGCTTGAGACAGATTGCTTCAGTGCACAAGTCGTGGGGGCGTTTCGCCAAGGCGTTGGAATCGTATCGCCACGCCGAGTCGGTGGCGGACTCGGC
Source organism: Candidatus Zixiibacteriota bacterium (assembly GCA_020058315.1). Classification (GTDB taxonomy): domain Bacteria; phylum Zixibacteria; class MSB-5A5; order WJJR01; family WJJR01; genus JACRMA01. The sequence continues at coordinate 7,450 of JAGVEK010000452.1, read as the reverse complement.
CAAAATCACCCCCCAGACGAGTTGGGTCGAACAATCCGTCGGGTCGCTGTACTTCGATGCGGATCGCCTCGACGATGCCATTACGCACTATCACCGTGCGGCAGCGCTGGATTCACTCAATCTGGGTGCCGTCCTTTCCGAGGCGCGCATCCAGGCAAGCCTGGGAAATCAGGATAAAGCGCGTGAACTCACGCGGCACCTGGGGGAAGAATGGGCGGGGCGTGTCGACTCTGCTGTCTGGCAATCCAGCGCCCGAGAGGTCGCGGCCTGCGCAGCCTTCGCTGCCGGGGATTACCGGCGGGCGATCGAGAACTACCTGGTGGTGCGCAAGATCTCCGGTGACACTACTGGATGGCGGGCGCGTCTCGCCGAGGCCTACATCAAGGCCGCGCGATACCCCGAGGCAATCTCCGAGTTGACTGCCTTGCGCAGCGAGGCCGAGACCGAATGGCCGACCGGCCAGTACATCCGTAGCCTCTACATGCTGGCCGACGCCCAAGTTAAGGCCGGAAAGCCCAAGGACGCGATTGAACCCCTTGAACGATTCCTGGTCTTCTGGGGCAGCGCGGACTGGGATCTGCAAATCGTCAAGGACGCGAAGCGGCTTTACGGGAGTCTGTCGGCGCAGTAAATCTCCGTGTCGCTGGCCGCCAACAGACCACGCCACTGGTTTAGAGTCTCGAACAAGAAGACGGTGCGTGCAAGTACACACACAACGTGCGCCGTTGGTGGGGTGTGTGCTTGCACGCACCGATGTTCGCTGACTCGGAAATGTGTCAGTGTGGAGCAAGCTCATCAGGGCTTTCAGGTCACTCATGGCTGCCCGTCACACGCATTGACTTCGACAGTGACGTGAGCCAGGCCCGGAACATCCGCGATCAGCGCCCGGTAATGCTCCGGCAACTTGGGGGAATCGGTGACGACCGAGATGATGGCTGCCGAATGGGAATCGCCCACGCGCCAAACGTGCAGGTCCGCGACCCGGTTGTCGGCATCGGCCTCGATGATCTGGTGAATCTTCGCCGTCGTATTCTCATCGGGCTGACGGTCCAACAGGATGCCGCTGGTATCCCGCATCAGGCCGTAGGCCCAAACACAGATCACAACGGCGCCAATCACTCCCATCAGCGGGTCCATCCAAGTCCATCCCATGTATTTGCCGGTTACAAGCGCAACAATCGCAGTCAGCGATGTGAGCGCGTCGGCAAGCACATGCAGATAGGCGGCCTTCAAGTTGTGATCATGATGTTGCTCATGATGGGGGTCATGGGGCTTGTGACCCAGCAGGGCGGCACTCACCAGGTTGACAATCAGCCCAACAACCGCCACCAGAATGGCCCAGTCGAACTCGATCGGGCGTGGGTTGATGAACCGATGGACTGATTCTCCTGCCATCAGAATTGCGATCAGGCCGAGGAACACCGCGCTGGTGTAGGCACCGAGAACCCCCACTTTGCCAGGTCCGAAAGTATAACGCCTGTCGTTCTCACGCCGGCGCGCGATCCGGTAGGCGATGACCGTGATGGTGAGTGCGGCCAGATGAGTGCTCATGTGCCAGCCGTCGGCCAGGAGGGACATCGAATTCGTGTAGAGGCCCGCCACGATCTCGACCTGCATCACGATCCCCGTCAAGAGGATGACCCATAGCGTCCGGCGTTCTCCGGTCGGACTGCTCACGTGGAACCGGTGCGCATGTTTCCAGGGGGACAAATCGTGAGTGTGCATAGGCTTCAACCTCCATCACTTGCTGTGATTATCAGGAAATTCTACATCATGTGCGCCAAAAGTATCCTGACGCCAATGACAATGAGAATGCAACCTCCGATGAGTGTCATTCTCTTGCCGAACACCACCCCCAGAGTCTTCCCAAAGACCATACCGGCCGCCGACATTACGACCGTCACCAAACCTATGATTGCGCACGGCATCCAGATCCGAATTCCGAGAAACGCCATGCTCAGTCCGACAGCAAAGGCATCGATGCTGGTCGCAATCGACAGTATGATCAGAGTCCAGCCACGGGTCGGATCCTTGACCGCCATGGGACCGGGATTGTTCGAGATGGAATCCCTAATCATCCTGATGCCGACATAGGCCAGAAGCCCGAATGCGACCCAGTGGTCGCAATGGCTGATGTATCGGCTGATCCCCGTGCCGAGATACCACCCGGCAACAGTCATCAGTAGCTGGAACAATCCGAAATGCCATGCCATCCGAAGCAAAGTTCGCGGCAAGAGTCTGGACTGGACCGAACCGGCTGCGAGGGAAACCGCGAACGAGTCCATCCCGAGGCCGACGGCGATTCCGAGCAGAGTCAGCCATGCCACGGAAGAGTGTCCCTCGTCAGCAAATCAGACTCCATTGTCTCAGTCGGTGGGATTTGGCGTCCCCGACGAGATTTGAAAACGTTGCCAGCACAGCGACCTATCGCATTGCAAGACCTTCTGTTACGCCATATCACGCATGTCGGACAACAGATTGGCACCCATGCTTCTTTTCTGTCTGGTTCAGTCTACTTCAGTCTCTGTTGCCCAACTCGTGTCAAATTTACATCAAATGCGCACAGTTGTCAAATTGAACAACTGGCATTTGGTCGAGTAGCCCATCGGGGCGCGGTGATCACCGAATCCCCGATTCGGGTTGCGCACAGATCCACCGGGCAAAGTCCGTTTCAGACTCTCCCCCATGAACTTCCGGCGCGTATGAAGCCGGATCGCCTTGACCACTCGTGGTGGACCCGATCTGAAGAATCTCCCGCTTCTCCGAGGAACTTGGTCGCATCAGCCGATGACACTTCCCGCTTGAGCCGAAGTGAAAGAGTGTCGCAGCCATTGACAAGTGCTCGCCTCGTGTGCTACCTTTTTTTGCGAAGGTAACACGATGGATAAACTCACTCTCAATCGCTTCAGCATCTCGATGCCGGGCGAATTGGCGCGCCAACTCGACGCTATGTCAAAGGCACGAGGATTTGCCAATCGTTCCCAGGCCGTGGCCGACATGGTACGCAACCAACTGATTGAGCACCATGGACAGATGGGGAACCGTGAGATCGTCGGTACCGTGACGCTGGTATACGACCATCACCGGCGCAACATCCAAAAACTGCTGACCGACATTCAGCATGACCATCAGGAATTGATCATCGCCACCCTGCATGTGCACTTGGACCATCGCAGCTGCATGGAAGTCCTGGCGGTTCGCGGACGGGCGGGTGTGGTCAAACGGGTTGCAAACAGGCTCATTGCAGTCAAAGGCGTGAAACACGGAAAGCTGACCATAACCGAAACTGGACAGGAGTCCACGAAATGAGAAGGGTACGTCAGCTGATTGCCCGTGCCGCATTGTTTGCTCTGATTTCCGCGACGATAACGACCGCTCACGACGAGCCGCCAAAGACAATGCGTGAGAGAGCCGAGCAAGAACAGACCCGCGAAAAGATGAGGAGCCTTGGTGTCAAGTCACAAACAATCTCGGTCATCAAGACCGCCGGCTCAGACGGGGTCGCCGACTCCAGTCGGTGGCTCACCAACGAGTATGATCAGGCGGGCAACCGGGTTAAGCAGACAGTCTACGACACCTCTGGGGTGACCCGGAGCATCAGTGTATTCGATGATCGGAGCTCCTGGCTCGAGGAACTGACTTTCGTTGATGACTACCTCAGGGATCGCACCGTGTTTCTGTACGACCGTCACGGGCTCATCAGTCATGTTTTCAGTTACGATGACCTCGGCGAGCTGACCGGCAGGCTCGACTACACCTACTCGAGTACTGACCCGAATGTGTTCATCGAGAAGAGAAATCAGCGGGACAGTCTGCTCTATTCAATACTCTACAGGTACGAACCAGGAAGTGATTTCAGGCGGCAGGTCGATGCGGTCCAAACCGGCGGCAGCGGTTCCCCGGTGGTGAAGGTGGAGAACGAGTACATTCTGGATAAACGCTCCAGGAAATCGGTACTCGACCCGGACGGGAAGCTGACACACACTTTCAGCTACACATACACACCAGGTGGCGATCTGAGCGAAGTCGTCAAGAGATTGGCTGACGACAGCATCGCGTTTCGCCAAGGATACCAATACACTCAGGAAGGGTTGCTGAGTGTGATCACCGAGCGAGACGGATCCGGCGCGGTTAAGAGAAGGCTTTGTTATGCCTATGAATTCTTTCGCGGAGATCGATGAGTGTTAGTCGTGATCCCGTCGCCCTGACTGGAGAGACCTGCATGCACATACCGGATGGTTTCTTGGATACGAAGACGGCTGTGGCTTCGGGTGTGATCGCCACGGCCGGCCTGGGGATTGCACTTCGGAGCGTGCGACGGACTCTTCCTGAAAAACGGATTCCATTGATCGGACTGACCTCAGCCTTTGTGTTCGCCGCGCAGATGTTGAATTTCCCCGTTGCCGGGGGGACATCCGGCCATCTCATCGGGGCAGTTCTGGCGGCCGTGCTACTTGGCCCGAGCGCCGCGGTGCTCGTGCTGAGTTCCGTTTTGATCCTGCAGTGCCTTCTATTCGCAGATGGTGGTGTTACGGCGTTGGGTGCGAACATCGTCAACATGGCCATTATTGCGCCGGGCGTCGGGTATGGCGTTTACAGATTGGTGCGAGGGATGGCCGGAAACGGGCAACGAGGCATCCTCTTTGCCACTGCCTTCGCGGCCTGGTGTTCCACCGTTGCGGCGTCTCTTGCCTGCGCTGGTCAACTGGCATCGTCCGGCACCGTTGCCTGGCGTGTGGCGTTTCCCGCCATGGTGAACATTCATATGCTGATCGGTGCTGGTGAAGCGTTGATTACAACGCTCGTCATCGCAGCTCTCTGCCGCGCGCGACCAGAACTGCTCCTGAGCGAATCGCAGCCACTCCTTAAGCCCCGCTATGGAGAACTGACCGCCTACGGGTTGCTCGTTTCCCTGGGGCTGGCAATCTTCGTCGCACCATTCGCCTGCGGATGGCCTGATGGGCTCGAGAAGGTCGCTACCGTACTGCGTTTTGAGAGCCGGGCCGTCGTGAAACCGCTGTTGCCGTCGCCGCTTCCCGACTATGCGGTGCCGGGAGTGAATTCCGCCGTGCTGTCGACAGTCCTCGCCGGCTGCCTGGGCACACTTGCCGCATTCGCTTTGGCCTACCTGCTGGCCCGTTTCCTCACACCTCGCGTGGAAATACACCCCGGCCCGCGACCGAGAGGAAGTCCCTCTGGTGCATCAACGCCTGCTTAGTCCTTACGTGCAAAGCCGAAGCCGGATCCACCGTTTGCCGCCGGTTGTGAAACTCATTGGGGCGGTTCTCTTCGTGGTCAGCACCGTCTTGCTACCCCACGCCACTTGGGTCGGCTACCTTCTGGGCGCTGTCGCTCTAATCACGGTTGCCGCACTGAGTCGGGTGCCGCCGCTTCACCTGGCAAAGCGGCTTCTGATCTTGGAGCCATTTGTTCTGAGCGTAGCCCTGCTGTCTCTGTTCCAACCATCTGGTCTGCGAGTGTTCTTGGCCATACTTGTCAAGAGCACGCTGTGCCTTTTCTGCATGGTGCTGCTGTCCGCCACGACGTCCATGCCCGATTTGCTCTCAGGGTTGAGGAGCTTGCGAATCCCAAGACTGCTCGTAACCACGCTTGCGCTCACATATCGCTACCTATTCCTGCTCGTTGACGAAATGGAACGGATGCAGCGGGCCCGCAGAAGCCGGACATTCACGCGTCATCGTCTCCAAGCCTGGCGATCTTTGGCGACGGTTATTGCCCAGCTCTTTGTTCGCACCTCTGAACGTGCCGAGCGCATCTACGCCGCCATGTGTGCCCGAGGGTGGAAGACATGACGGCCTTAGAGATCAAGCATCTCAACTACCGCTATCCTGACGGGACCGAAGCCCTGCACGACGTGAGCCTCACAATCGGAGAAGGTGAGAGAGTCGGATTGATCGGGCCCAACGGAGCGGGCAAATCCACTCTCTTTCTGCACCTCAATGGGTTACTCCCAGAGCGCTCCTCAGCCGCGCCTGCCGTTCACGTCTTCGGGACTCCGGTCGTCGAACCACACTTGTCCACGATCAGATCGCAGGTCGGATTACTCTTCCAGGATCCTGACGATCAACTCTTCTGCCCGACGGTCGGCGAAGACGTGGCTTTCGGGCCGCAGCAATTGGGCCTGGGCGAGGCGGCGCTATCTGCGCGGGTGGCGCGAGCGTTGGAGCAGGTCGGTCTTCGCGGGTTTGAACAGCGCCCGCCGTTCCATCTGAGCCGTGGGGAGAAGCGCCGTGCCTGTCTGGCGGGCTTGCTGGCATGTGATGCCCGTTTGCTGATTCTCGATGAACCCACCAGCGATTTGGATCCGCGCGGCCGGCGTGAACTGAAAGCGCTCCTGCGCGATCTGCCTGTGACACAGCTAATAGCAACGCATGACCTTGAGCTCGTTGTTGAGATCTGCCCTCGCGTGATCGTCCTGGATCACGGGATCGTTGTCTCGGAGGGACAGACTACTGATATTCTATCCGACGAATCCTTGATGCTTCAGCACGGGTTGGAGAAACCACACATCTTGCGGCACACTCATCCGCATTGATGGGCGACCCTGGCGGCCAGGTCCAGAAGTAGCCAGGCCGCCCCGTGCAATCACCGACCGTGGCGGTCAGTTCTTCAGCGATTCTATCGATGGACTTGTGACTGCTATGTCAAGTTCACGTCAAATCGCGAGACAAAGATGTCCGATTCACGTCAAATCCATGGTCTGGAAATTGCGGCTTGAATGTAATGCGTTGATTATGAATAGCTTAGCGGAGTATCATGGCGTCCCCAACGAGATTTGAACTCGTGTTACCGCCGTGAAAGGGCGGTGTCCTGGACCGGGCTAGACGATGGGGACGTCTGAAGTCTCGTGAGGGTGCGGGCAACCCGGAGCCCACATCCCGGCCCCGCGATTCGGGGCAAGACTTAGATTTTTACGCAGACTTGGCCTTGAAGTCAAGACGAAATGGGCGTCGCATAGCGGACAAGAGTGTCCGCCCCACCAACATAACCCGGTTGGGTGGCCCGGACACCCGCCGTGGCGGGTCCGGGCACTCTCTCATCATTTGCTAATCCACGGGCGGGATGCTTTGGAGGGCTTTCATGTACTGGACGCGTTCGAAGGCGGCCGGGTTTTCGACATGGGTGTGGCTCATGCTTCCCTGCATCTGGCGGACCGACTCATACTCGTGCTCTTCCATCCAGGTTCGCATGTCTGCGAGGATTGTCCGTGTGTGGTCGATGCCGTTGCGGAGCAGCGTCGCGCACAGCATGGTCACATTAGCTCCTGCCATGAGCATCTTGATCACGTCGGAGGCCTCGTGGATGCCGCTGGTCGCCGCCAGGCTTGCTCTGATGCGACCGTGCAGTATCGCAACCCACCGCATCGGAAGCCGGAGCGCCTGCGGCCGGCTGAGAAGCACATTGGGCACAACCTCAAGCTGCTCCAGGT
>JAGVEK010000504.1 GCA_020058315.1 Candidatus Zixiibacteriota bacterium | reverse complement strand
TTTGAGGGAGCGGTATCCAGTCTCCCACGGCCTCAAGCAAGATGATGCCTGCCGCGCCCTGCCGGGTGGTGTGTTCTGTACTAATCCCAGCCAGCACATCCTCCCAAATCCGCTTTGATTCTTCCACCACGAATGCGCAGTAAGCGCACTCCTGCAAATGCCGCTCCATGGCGGCACGGCCTTGCATTGACTGGTCCAAGACATACCGGTCCCAATCGGCGCCCGTCGGACAATCCTGTCGTGTATTCATGGCCCCCACCCTGGTTCCAATCCAAATAACTGTAGTGGCGTCTTGCCCGAGCCGCAGAATTTAGTCACCATATTCTCGCGCCAGAGAGGAATAGAACGTGCTCTCTGCCAGCCCAACCAGGTACTGGAACCGGGCCTTGAAGCGGCAATCGTATTGTTCATCGGTCAGGCCCGGAATCTGCAATTTCAAGTATTCCTTCATTTCACGCGGCCAGCGGCCGGTTTCGGTGCACTCGTCAATCAGATTATCGATCGCCATTGCCAGCTGGCGGCCCTCGTCCTTTGTGAAATGCGAATCGGAGACGCTCTTCGCAAGACGCTCTTGGAATGCACGTCGTGCTTTGTCCGCCGCGCGTCCAATGGCCACACGCAGGAGCGGTGAGGGATCGGCATGCGCCAGACGATCCCCTTCTTCACGGAGGATTCCCAGTTCGGCAGCGCGCCGGAGCGCCTCGAACAGCACACTGATGCTGACGACAGCACACCATTGCGCATCGCTTGCCACGATTGAGAGAAGCGCGCTCAGACGGTCCGGCATGTACTTGTGCCGCGCACACACTTCTGACAGCAGCCCAATCATCTCATCGGCGGTTGTCTCTGCCGACGCCGCACGCAGCCGGCCATCGCGCACTACGGTCACTTTAGTCGGGTTGCCGCCGTCGGGCAGGAGTACAAACAGGTCGGGATGGTCACGCAGAGCATCCCAGAGACTGCCCCAGATCTTGAAACCGTTGGGATCGACGCTCTGGAGCTGCTGAAAAGCCTTGTTGATTGCCGCGCTGCGGATACGCCGCCGGGATTCCGCCAGAACTGTCGCGTCATCGGCGTCCAAAATGTCTTCCAACATGATACCCAGCCGATTTCGCGGGTGGCGGGCCATGATCAACCCGAGGATGAACTGGCCCTCGTCGTCCGCGTCAGACCCCATTCCCCGGCTGAGTCCGCGCAAACGCCGCCGGCAGACGGGGCTTTCCAGGATGAACTTCAGGAGAGCCCCGGCAAGCTCATGTTCCTCGCGGCTTGTCAGCGGCTCGTCGCGACACCAGGAACGAATCAACCCGGCAAGACGCCGGGAGCGGTCAAGGCGATCAGCAGGGATGCCGGTTTCGGGCATGGTGTTGGCTGGAATGCTCAGACGTTCTAACGAAAAGAACGGTGCGTAAATCACGCACCCTACAATAGTGCGATCACAGCGCGTCCGAGGTCAATTTACCAGCACTGCTCGCCGGGCACAAGGCGGCAGTTGACGCGACCAAGAACAGGCACGGGCCGGGCTGGAGCGACCGTGGGTTAGGAGGGCAGCTTGTTGGTGTCCGTCAGTGTCCTGCGCGCCCGCACGTCCGCGATTGTCTGGCGGAGATCGCGCAGATTGAACGGCTTGTCCAGAAAGGCGGTTGCTCCGGCGGGAACGTTTTGGGAGACATCTTGTCCGGGGTTGCTGTTCAGGACGATCACCGGAAGATTGGGGTCGATCTGGTGCAGGTGAGCGACCAATTCAGGGCCCGTCATGATGGGCATGTGGACGTCGGATATGACGAGGTCGACCTGGCCGCTATTGACATACTCCAACCCTCGCTTTCCATCTTCTGCGGTCGCGACCGTGAATCCATCTTCGCTGAGTAATTCACTCAGCAATGAACGGATGACGACTTCGTCGTCGACGATCAGCACATGTCCCGAACTTGTCATAGGGCACGAATTGTGCGGTCTTGTGTGTTGCCGGAACTGCTTCGCGCGGGCCATCTGATGAGTACCGGTCACGCTGTCGGTTGCGACGTCCGTGTCAGGAGAAAGTCGCCGGTGGTTGCTTCATGCTCAACGGAGACCGGTGGCGTCACTCCCGGGGCTGCGGGGAAACTCAGAGTGAACGTGGTTCCGATCCCGACCTCGCTCTTGACTGCGATGTCTCCGTTCATGTCCTGCACCAGCCCGTAGGTGACCGAGAGACCCAGCCCGGTGCCCTTGCCGATTTCCTTGGTGGTGAAGAACGGTTCGAATATCTTGTCCAGATGCTCGGTGGGGATTCCTTCCCCGTTGTCTTCAATCTCGATATTCGCGCGTCCGGCGATGTTACGGGTCGTCACCGTGATTGTTCCCTTCTGTCCAACCGCCTGCATCGCGTTGATCATGATATTAGTGAAAATCTGCTGCATCTTGCCATCATGGCCGAATACCTTTATCAGATCCGGGGCAAGCCGTGTGACAATGGAAATCTGGTTCATTTCCGTCTGGTGATCGACGAATGCAATCGTCTCACGGAGCACGGCATTGCAGTCGACCTCTTGCAGATCCTCCCGCGATGATGCCCGTGCAAATTTCAGCAGGTTTTGAACGATGTTCTTGCAGCGCTGGCTTTGCCGCTCCATGTTTTCAACGTACGAGAGGAACTTGGGCAGGTCATCCGGAGTGATTCCGGTGTCGAGCCGGCGCCTCATCTTCTCGACGACAAGCTGGGAGTAACCCATGATCCCGGCGAGGGGATTGTTGATTTCGTGCGCTACGCCCGCCGCCAGCTGGCCGACCGCTGCCATCTTGCCGGCTTGAATCAGTTGCTGCTGAGTCTGCTTCAGTTCTGCGACCAGCGCCTCGAGGAGCTTCTTTTCAACCAGGGCGGTGCGCGATGACTTCAGATCTTCGGTCATCTTGTTGAATGACGCCGCCAGATCGCCGATCTCATCCCTCCGGTCCACTCTGACCTTGCAGTCATAATCGCCACCGGCGACCCGCCCTGTCGCCACCACGAGTTCATTGATCGGACGGAGGCTCAGGCGAACGGCAATGGATGTGACGACGAGTGCCACCAGGATGAGGATCGCGGCGATTGCCAGCATGTTCTTCCGCATGGCGCCGATCTCGGCCGCGACATAGCGCGTCGTGATCCCGATTCTGGCCATGCCGACGACCCGCCTGCCCGCTTCGCCGGAATGCTGCTCGCCGATGTCGTAGAAGTTGATTTCCGGACCCTGACTGTTGCCGGGCTTTTCATCAATCGTGATCGCGGCACGAAAGTCGATGAAGTTTGTGTTTCCGCCGGCCGCTGTGGTGTGACACGTTGCACAGGCACCGCTGTCAACCATCGAGGACATGTCGCGTCCGTGGCCGCCCGTGGCGATGTGGAGGCTGCCGGACGTCATCGAATCGTCAGGACAGGGCCGGGCCCGCTCGACCAGCAGTTTCCCCTCCCTGTCACAGATCTGCGCGTAGACGACTTCACGCTCGGCCATGACGCCATCAACGAAGTCGGCCAGCGCGACAGTATCTCCGATCAACGTTGCGTAGGCGGAGTTGTAGGCCAGATTATCTGTCGATACGCGACCCCGTTTCATCAACTCCGAACGGATGGCCACGTCATTGTAGTACATGGAGACCCACATCAAAGCAAACACCAGGATGGCCAGCAGGACAGAGATCGCCGCAATGGCTTTCTTCTGGATACCCAGCCGGAGGCTTGAAAACAATCGGTGGTTTTGTCCTGCCATGTCAGCTTTCGCTCGCCCCATCAAAAGGCGACAACATTCGAATCCTTGATGAAACGGTCATCCAGCGGGACCCTGAGATGCTCCCGCACTTTCATATTCACTGCCAGCGTAAAGGCCCGTGGTTGCGTCTGCTGCAACTGCGCGGGCGGCTGTCCTGCGAGAATGCGCACTGCAAGTTCGCCAGACTGTCGCCCGATGTCGATGTAGTTGCAGTCCAGAGCAAGGAGGGCACCTGCCTTGACATAGGCCGACGACAGACCCATGATGGGGATGCCCTCTTTGATCAGTTCGAAGATGATGAATCTCGAGGATCGTGGCGTCAGCACCGTCCGATCCGGCAGCATCCAGAACACATCGATCGAATCACTGAGCGCCCGTATCGCTTGGGGGATGTCATTCTCGTTTTTCACCCACTGGACGCGCAGCTCCATATCGCTCACCTTCACCATCGACTGGACAGAGTCCACCAGCGATTTGGTCTGCGATGGATCGCTGATCACGCCGACGCGGCGTGCCGTTGGAAAAGCGAGTTTGATTTTCTGTAATTGCACGCGAAGCGGAATGTTGAGGTTGGCTCCCGTCACATTGGACTGCGCGGCGAGGTCACCGGATGCCGGCGATTCGGACAGCGACTTCAGGACCATGGAGAATACGATCGGCGTCTTTTTCTCCCGGCGCGAGATTTCCGCGGCGGCGCGCCCGCCCAACGCGAGGATGAGGTCGGGCTTGTCGTTCCGGATCCCATCGAGAGCGCGATCGATGCTCGCATCGCCGCTCTCAAGAGTCACCATTGTCGTGACCGGCTCGTACCCCGTCGCCTGCAGCGCGCCGAGGAACCCATCGAAGGCAAGATTGTATTCGGGAAGATCGAGACTCTTGATCACGGCCAGCTTGATCCGGGTCGTCCCGGATTGCACCGGCCTACCGCCAAGCAAAACGCTGCCGGAGAGGAGAATCAGCAGGAGGGCAGCCAGCCAGAGCCGGTGCGGTGACCGGGTGGACAGATTACCCATGGTACGCTTGAAGGACCGCTGCTCCGTCATGATTCGCCGCTGAACCCGCTGCCGTGCTCTCGTATCATCTGGAGGGACAGTTCCCCCGCGTGCGACTCCACAGAACGCCGTCGGCGATGCCGGCCGCTGACAGGCGCCGGTTCGTTACTCAGAACCTGACCTTGACAGTGAAAAAGTGATTGCTGTCGAAGACACCGGCCTCCGCCCAGGTATAATCCAGCGTTGTCACAGTCCCTCCCCAAGGCAGCCGCAAACCGGCACCGGCACTGAGGCCATAGATATAGCTGCCCCTCGGCGACGCGCTGTAACCTCCGCGCAGAAACAACTGATCGGCCAGCCCCCATTCCGAGCCGATGCGGAATTCATCTTCAGAAAAATTATTGGACTGGTACGAGGTCGTCATGCGGAGTTGATTCTTGCCGCGTGCCAGCGCGTCCCATGCGACGCCAAACTGGATGAACGAGGGCAACTCGAATGATGCTCCCTGCGATCTGCCCTCGGCCCCGGACGGGTTGGACCCCTCGCCGGACTGGATCGTCTGGCCGAAATCAGGTCCATCGAACTTCATCGTCGGCCCATAGTTCTTCACGACCAGCCCCAGTGCCAGTCCTCGGAGAGAGGGCCGGTAGATAAAGCCCATATCGAACGCGATGCCACGGGCCGTCTCGCGGAAAATCTGCTCACTCACATAATTGCCATTGATCCCAAAGGACACACGATCGGTCAGCGTGCGCGCGTAGGAAAGACTGACGACGACGAACGAAGTTGAAAACATCTCGCCTGTGCCATCCGGCTGGGTCGTCGTGTAGACTGGTTCATCCCCCATGGACAGCACTTTCGCCGACAATCCGATCACTCCGGCCGAGCCGAGGTTTCGCGCGAAGGAAACATGATCCAGGGTGATACCGGCTATGTAGGTCCGATGCGAGGCAGACAGTTCGTTGTTCTCGACATTGGCGGCTCCCGCCGGGTTCCAGAACCATGCATCCACTCCCTCACATGCGGCATTCACTGAACCGCCCATGGCGGCACCACGGGCATCGGTCGGTATCAGCAGCTCCAACGCTCCTGCGGTTCCGAGCCGGCGAGAATCGCCCGCTGAGGACAGGGCCGGGGCAAGCACGATGGCTGCCAGAATGACGACTTTCGCAACCGTACGCATAATCACAGCCTCCCAAGAATCCTTCCACCATGATCCCGCCGCGGCGGGCGCCGGGCATCAATAGATCTTCAGTGCTTCCGCCTTCGTGAATACAGCCAGTTTGCCGACTTTATGGCCGCCACCAGGCACGGTGACGCGATAAATGTAAATCCCGCTTGCCGGCGGCAGGTTGTTTTCGGTCAGGACGTCCCAAGCGATCTCGCTCGAAAGCGGCGAGTCTTTTTTCAGGCTGCGAATCAGGTCACCGGACAAAGTGTAGATCTCCAGTGTCGCGTCCGTCGGAGGCAGGTTCACAAACTTGATGAGACGCGGATGCTGTTCGTCTTCGATGTCCGTCATATGAAAATACGGATTGGGCAGCGGGTGGACGTTTTTGAGGGAGACCAGTCCGGAGTCCACCGCCTGCTGACCGGCCTGCATCGCCGTGAAGGTGAATCGATCCTCCGAACGATTGTACTGGTTCAACGAGATCTTGAGTATCTGCCCGTCTGCGAGCTCGGATGAAGAGTGGCTGTCGGCCACAACCGGCCACCACGCGTACAGAACGTCGAAGTCCGGGGCGTCGCCGAGGATCGACCGGGTCGAGTAATACTCATTCGCCACGCTTGAGTAATCGCTCTTGAGAACGAATAGGTACTCGCGGCCGCCGGTCGCGCGATCTTCGTCCGGAGGAAGCCAGGTGCCATCCTCGGACGCGATTCGGGCCTGTTCCACAAAACAGAGATTGACCTGGCGCGCGGGAGTCGTGCTGACGTCCCAAGCGGTCAGCGGGACATCACGGTAATCCTGGTAGGCGTAATTCGGCGATCCGCCCCGCAGATATCGATAGGCTTTTTGTTTGGTAGTAGTTGAGAAGCGGAGTTCAATCGGGACCAGGTCGGTATCGCTTTCGAGTGACGTGCCCCAGAAGTTCGATCCCTTGTCGATCCCGCCGTTGAAGAACTCACCGCCCCAGTTCACACCGGTAGCCCAAGGCACAGACCCTTCCCATGAAACATCTTTGATCCCAGGGTTCGGCCCGATGGTCTGGATCATCAGTCCATCCACTAACGGGTAGATGAAATCGCCACTCTGATTCGTCTGGTTGGAGAGGACGATAAGACCGGTCGTCAGATTGGTCAGATTCCAGGTCAGATCGGGATTGAAGGTCACTTCGTACTGATTCCCTGTGGCTCTGGCAGGATCCAGGTAGCGAATCTCGACTGAACCTTCGCTGGACCCGGCGACATGGCGCGCGGTGTCCACCAGTGCCAGTGCGATCGAGTTGGGGACAACCTCAATCGGTTGCAGCCGGGTCTCGAGCACTTCCGTCAAGTGACCAACGACCGAGCCGCCTGCCTGGTATTCTTGAATACTGAGAGTGTCATACGAATAGGCCGTCACGCCAAAGTAGTATGGTCTGTTATTGATCAGCCGGCCACCCTTGATCTGATCTGTGCTGACCAGGAGATGATTGACGAGGCCTGAGTTCGACCCGACCTGTATCAGTTGCCGCTCCACTCCACCCACGACTGGGTCGAATTGATCTTTATAGATCCGCATGATGTCATCGACAAGATCAAAGGTTGCAATCTTCTTCCAGGGACCGACGCGCGTTTCTCCCTG
>JAGVEK010000517.1 GCA_020058315.1 Candidatus Zixiibacteriota bacterium | reverse complement strand
AGTATGGCGTCTCCACCACGGCCCTGGCACGGAGAAACAACCTCGGTCCCAAGAAGCGTCTCCAGGTGGGCCAGTCGCTGGTGATTCCCGGAAGCGGGTCCGCACTCGCCGATGCTGATGATGATCAATCGTCAGGCCAGCCCAAAAAAGCCCAGCGTCGTGCCGCATCTGGGAGCGACAGCTACACGATCCAAAGAGGTGAAACGCTTTGGGATCTGGCCAAGCGCTTCGGCACCACCACATCCGCCATTCGGCGTGCCAACAGCATGGGCGCCACTGAACAACTGATGGCGGGGCAGACAATCACGATCCCGGGACGCAGCCGCACGAAGGACAAGTCCGAGGGCAGCTTCTGGTACACCATCCGCCGTGGGGATACGCTGACCGAGATCGCGGCCAAGTTTGGCCTGGGATTGCGCCAGTTACTGGCATCGAATGGAAACATTGATCCTCACAACATCCGCGTCGGGCAGCGCATTCGGGTTCCGCGCAAGCTGTAGGCTGTAGCCGGTATGAGCCGTCGTCGCGACTGGACCATAGGCGTTATCATCGGGGCCGCGTTCCTGGTCTTCATGTTCATGACTGTTGCCTTCATCTGGGGGCTGTCCAGTTCCGACGGGGTTGAATTTGCCAGTTTTGGCAAGCGGGTGGCGATCGTCGAGTTGAAGGGCACAATCAGTTCATCAGAAGAGATTGTCGCACAATTGCGCCGGTTCGCCGACGACTCCTCCATTCCGGCCGTGGTTCTGAGAATCGACTCTCCCGGGGGTGGCGTGGCCGCCAGCCAGGAGATTTACGATGAGATCCAGCGGGTTCGGGAGAAGGGCAAGAAGGTGGTCGTGTCGATGGGATCGGTGGCCGCTTCGGGCGGGTTGTATGTCGCCGTCGCCGCCGACACGATTGTTGCAAATCCCGGGACGCTCACCGGTTCAATCGGCGTGATTTTTGAGTTTCCTACTGTCGAGAGGCTGCTCGAAAAAGTCGGCGTCCGTTTCGAGGTGGTCAAGAGTGGTGAATACAAGGACATCGGCAGTATTGCCCGGACCATGACGGCGAAGGAATCCGAGGCCCTTCAGTTCGTCATCGACGATACATACGATCAATTTGTGGAGGCGGTCGCCACGGGGCGGGGTCTGGAAAAGGATTCGGTCAGGAAATTTGCGGACGGGAGAATCTTCACAGGGCGCCAGGCGAAGGAAATGAAGCTCGTTGATGAGCTGGGCGACCTGCAGGATGCGCTGGATATCGCGGCCAGGATGGTCGGACTCGAATCACCGCCCAAGACAGTCAAGATCGTCCCCCGTCGGCGCACCGGCGTTCTGGATCTCCTGGGTCGGACATTTGTCGGCTGGCTGGCTGAGTATGCTGGAGAGACGAGCGGTTCGGCGCCAGCCCTCCAGTATCGTTACCGTTAACGGATTGGTTGTATGAGCGATAGAACAGTGACCATTTGGCAGGGGGATAACGATACGACAACGAATAGCGAAGCGATAAGGAGGTCAGGATGACCAAGGCCGATTTGGTGGAGCTTTGCGCCGAAAAGACCGGCCTGACACGCACCGATGTGGCCGTGACAGTCGATGCTTTTCTGGATGCCGTCAAGGCGAGTCTCGAGACGGGCAAGAATATCGAGATTCGCGGTTTTGGCACCTTCAAAGTGAAACTGCGGAAAGCACGAAAGGCACGCAACCCACGCACGGGCGATGAGGTGCCGGTACCGGACCGCAAGGTTCCGGTATTCAAGCCTTCGAATGAGTTCAAGAACCTCATTGTCAAACAGGCCGTCGGCTAACAAAGGTGACGGCCGGTTCGGATAGGAGACCGAATGCCTTCAGGGAAAAAGCGGAAACGCCAAAAGATCAAAACGCACAAACGAAAAAAACGCCTGCGCAAGGATCGTCATAAAAAGAAACTGAGGTAGCGCTCGCGCTGCCCAAGAGCGGTCAGTGGCACCCCGCCCCTCACACACTGTGTGGGGCGGGGTAATTTTGTTGCTCCGCATGGCGGTACCGGCCTCTTGACAAGAAACCGTTTAGTGATATCTTGCTTCAGGGCAGACTACGACGGGTCAAATGGATAGGCTGGCGCTTCGCTGGTGCGGGAGGTACCGCATGCCGTCCTTCTCGAAGGTATCAGTGGTTGCTGTCATTGGTGTGCTGGCCATCGGGTGTTCCGGTTCAACGGGGCCGAAGCAAGTGGCAACGCCCGCGGCGATCATCTCAATTGACACCGGGACTGCCTTGCCTGGCGGCATTGTTCCCATCAGTCTCCGGCTGACTCGGCCCGAGGGTGACGGCCCGAAGCTCGATTCACTCGCAGTGTTTGAGTTCATGATCTGCTATGACGCTGATGCCTTCCGGTTCATCAGTGCCGACAGAGGGCCCGGAATTTCCAACTGGGAGTACTTCACATATCGCACCCGAACGGCGGAGCCCCTAACATCAGCCGGTCTGGCCAATGTGCAGGTGGTTGCGGTGCGGGACCTTAATAATGGCAGGCCACCTGATGCGTCGCAATGCTTCCCTTCGGGCATTCTGGCAACGCTCAGATTCTTTGCTTCCGGAGAGATGGAGTACCGAGGGACGACTGCCCGGATCGGATTCAGTATTCAAGGGTGCAAGGACAATACACTGACCGCCGTGGGATATGGGAAGCTCTATGTGCCCGACACCTCGTTGGGGCAGATACTCTATCGGGATGGTTACGATACCATACCCTGTTCTAATCTTACCCGGTCGGCGGTACTGGAACTCCGAGGTGGTTCGATTCTGATCGACAATCCCACGCGTCCCCTGCGGGGCGATGTTGATCTTAATGGGATCGCTTTCCAGATTCACGACGCTGTCTTGTTCTCGAACTACTTCAAGGCCGGATACGCGGTCTTCGATCCGGAACGCGCTTCGGAGCAAATCGCTGCAACCGACTGCGATGGCGATGGCGAACCGCTCACCCGCGCCGACTTGGGGGTCATGATTCGGGACGTGACCGGTGAAGACCCCATCGGGGACAGTCTTGACGCGCCATATACGGACACGCTGTTGATCCGTCCCAGGCGGGAGGGAGACAGGTGGATTCTCTCCTGCGAATCGACCATTCAACTCGACGAACTGTGGTTCAGGGTCGTGGAGCCCGGTTCGCGAGAATTACTCGTTCATCATCCGGGCGATCCTCCGTCGGTGGTATCCTTGTCCGGAGCGGACGGCAGATTCCAGGTTGCCTGTGGCACCGTGGATGGAAAGCAGATATTCGGCCCGGAATTGGGTGATCGGTTCGAGATCCAGGGATACCACGGTAATTGGTTCATCGTTGCGGCGCAGGCATCGCGATACCCTGGCGTGTCGATGAGGGTTAGAATACTTCAGTGAGGTGGTGTCGCAGCGCAACTGCCGGCTCTGAATGAATCGACCCGGGAGATCAAAAGACAAAAAACCCGGAAAGCACTTCGTCCCGGGTTCGTAAGACAGCCGACGCGGGTACCTCTACCCTGTCACGCGCTCGAGGTATTCCTTGCTGCGGGTGTCGACTTTGACTTTGTCGCCGACTTTGATGAAGAGCGGGACTTTGACCTGCAGGCCGGTGGCGAGCTTGGCACTCTTGGTGAGATTGGAAACCGAGTCGCCTTTCACGCCGGGCTCGGCTTCCACGACCTCGAGGATGACCGATGAGGGCAGGTCCAGAGAGATCGGATTCCCCTCGAAAAACGAGATGCGGTAGTCGGCGTTTTCCATCAGGAAATCGGTGTATCCTTCGAGGTGATCGGCAGTGAGGGTGATCTGTTCGAAGGACTTGTTGTCCATGAAATGCCAGTCAGTGCCATCGGTGTACATGTATTGGAACGATCGCTGCTCGAACTCGGGCTCCTCGAACATTTCGCCCGAAGCAAAGACTCTGTCCAGCACCTGGCCGGTCTTGATGCTGCGGAGTTTCGTGCTGACTTTCGCGCGGCGTTGTGCAGTGCGGGCGTTCTGGAAATCGACGATCTCCCAAAGCTCGCCCTCAAGTTTGATCTTCTTGCCTTTGCGGAAATCGCTGGTCGAAATCATCGGTTAATTCTCCATCGTCTGGTGTCGTGTCGCGGACGAGATGCATCAGTCCGGGACCGGCAAACGGTTAATATAAGCAACTTCCGGCCGATTTGCCCGGAAATTGCATGTGGCTGAAATGGTATGTGGCGCAGCCGCCCTCGGCTGCGCGCGGGCGAGGGCGCCCGCGCCACATTTTCCACAAGAATTCACGGGCGGGACGCCCGTGCCACCAGCGTTTGGTCATCCTCGCAGGAGGAGAGAGTGGCAAGACGGCGGCGACGGCAGTAAACCATCGAAAAGGGCGGCCACACAGGGCCGCCCCTACTGACTGAATGCGCGAAGGGCGACCCCGTGGGTCGCCCCTGCACGCATCCGATTTCTGGTTCTTGGTCCTTACAGGTTGTGGATGATCCGATCCGCGAAGGCAGCGGTGCCGACTTTCTGGGCACCTTCCATCTGACGGGCCAGATCGTAGGTGACGATCTTCTCGGCGATGGTCTTTTCGATCGCAGACTCGATCATCTGTCCGGCCTGCGGCCAGCCCAGGTATTCGAGCATCATGACCGCGGAGAGAATCACCGAGCAGGGGTTGATCATGTCTTTGTCGGCGTACTTCGGAGCCGTGCCGTGAGTTGCCTCGAAAAGCGCGATGTGGTCGCCGATGTTGGCGCCAGGTGCCATGCCCAGACCGCCGATTTGCGCGGCGCAGGCATCGGAGAGATAGTCACCGTTGAGGTTGGGTGTGACAACAACTTCGTAGTCATCTGGCCGGAGCAGCACCTGCTGGAACATCGAATCCGCGATCCGGTCTTTAATCAAAATCTTCCCTGCCGGAACCTGACCATCGAACTTCTCGGTCACCTCGGCCTCGGTGATTGTCTTGCTGCCGAATTCCTTCTTGGCGAGGGCATATCCCCAGTCACGAAATGCACCCTCGGTGTATTTCATGATGTTGCCCTTGTGCACGAGAGTGATCGAGGGGCGATTGTGATCGATGGCGTATTGGATCGCCTTGCGGACAAGCCGCTGGGTGCCGGTGACGGACATCGGTTTGATACCGATTCCAGAGTCGGCGCGCACTTTTACTTTCATTTTGTCGTTCAGAAATTTGATGACCATCTTGACTTCTTTGGTACCCTT
>JAGVEK010000048.1 GCA_020058315.1 Candidatus Zixiibacteriota bacterium | reverse complement strand
TCCTCAAGATCTTGTCGCGCCGCCTCTGTTCGGGAGTCATTACCATCTCGGTACCACTCAAGCCGTCGCGCCAGGATTTCTCTTGTCCACGGGACATAAGGTTCGTACGCCCCCATCGCTTCGATGGAGGCATTCAGACTGATTCGGGAGGCTAGGGAGACCATGTTGTAGATTCTCTCCTCATTGAGGATGTAGACCACGAATGGTTGTCTCAGCGCCTGTAGAAGTGGATTGGCGAATTCTCTGGCCTGTGCTGCCAGATTGGCAGCGTCCTTCATTGCCAGGCTCGTCACGCTTGCCCATGGCCAGGGATCGAACCGGCATCGCTCAAAGAAGGCCAGGAGCGCTTGTGTGCCCCCCGCGAGATCACCCTTTTTGATCAGAAGATGTGCGAAAATGGCATCCGCTTCGCCGGGTTGGTAGCGGCGCAACTGTTCAATGTATGGTAGACAATCGTCACTGGCCCCGTCGGCGAGGGCGCAGGCAACGACGGCCAATTCTGTCGGGCTGATGGGAGGCCGCGGCTGTTGCTGCCAGTTATCGAGAACCTGTGAGAAGTTCCCCTTCATGAAGTTCAATTGGGCCTGGGCGCGGCGCCGCTGGTCGGCGGGGAAGCTCTCGTCCGGGACCAGCATGGCCCCTTCGGCGACGTGCATGCAGATGCGTTCGTCCTCCACTCGCTGCCAGTCCACATCTCCACCGCTGACCGGTGGCCG
This sequence comes from Candidatus Zixiibacteriota bacterium, assembly GCA_020058315.1. Taxonomy (GTDB): domain Bacteria; phylum Zixibacteria; class MSB-5A5; order WJJR01; family WJJR01; genus JACRMA01. The sequence goes on along the minus strand of JAGVEK010000048.1, from coordinate 1,806 downwards.
ATCCGCTTGTTGCAGCCGGGCAGTGTTCTTCAGACTGTTCAATGACCACGCGTAGTCCTGCCCCACGGTGCGGGCGAAAGCGTATTCCAGAGGATTGAGATCATCGGTATTGATCTGGGCCCCACGACTGCGGGCGAGAGACACGGCCAGCGAAGTTCTCGCAACAAACCGTGCCAGGAATCCTTCAAGATCGATGGCGCGCCACGTGTTTTGCAGGGCGGAATTGAAGGGCTCCGCCTCGATTCGCTGCCTCAGAGCCGCGACATCGTAGCGGATCGGAGTTTGCGAGCAGACAAGCAGCATGTCGTCGGGTGTGGTCTGCCAGGTGTCGACCGTTGGGAAGACCGATGTCAATGTCGCGTAGATCGACCGCAAGGTCCGCACGTCAATTTCGTAGGCTTGAACCCACTGCATGAGAATCCCGCCGTTGTTGAGTCTGGTTCTGACCGCGTCGTAGAACTCCTGGCTGAACAGGCTGGACAGGCCCGCCCGAAAGGGATTGGATGGCTGTGAGACGATCAGGTCGTACTGCTGCGAGGACGCCAGGAGAACTTCCCGAGCGTCACCAATGATGAGATGGACCTTCGGATTGTCGAGGGCGTTGCAGTTGGTGGGGCCGCATCGGCGCGCGACTTCGCACACTGCCGGCTCCAGTTCCACCACATCGACCCTCTCCATCGAGGGGATGGCCGCCAGCCAGCCGGCTGTTGTGCCGGTGCCCAGCCCGACCACCAGCGCGCTCCTCGGATTGGGGTGCAGGATCCCACCCGTGATCCCCAGCATCACGACCGTCGATGCGTCGAGTTTCACATTCCCATCGGACTTCCCGTTGTTGAGCAGGGCCAAACCATTGGCCTTGGTCAGGCAGATACTGCTCTCCACACCCTCCGTTGTCCAATGGACCACCCGATTGCGAGCATTTCGCCAGTCGTGAATCTGGTTACGCGTCGAACCGATCTTCGCGCGACCCGCACCAATGGCACTGTACCGCCATGCCCCCGTGGGACCAGTGGAGAACAGTAGCAACCCCAGCGAAATCACAATCCCACCGGCTGCTGGGAGAAGCGCTGCGAACCGTTTCTCAGCGCGAATCGAAGCAATCCCTGTCGCCGCCGAGAAGACAGCAAGGAGGATGGCGGCAGCCTGCCATGTGCCCAAGGCGCCGAGCAGCGGCAGCAGTCCGAATCCGCCCGCCAGCGAGCCCAAAATCGCGCCAGCGGTATTCCACGCATACGCCGCCCCGATGTGGCGCCCCACGTCCTGCGCGCCCCGGCCCAGAAGTGCGATCAACAGGGGAAATTGGATGCCCGCAATAATCGCGACCGGGAGCACGACGATACACGTCACGAGAGTCCAACCCAGCACGTTCCCCGCGAAACCCGCTGATCCCAGAGAACGCAGCAAGGCTGCCAGCACGGCGAGCCGGTCCCCCAGAGCAAATGGGATCACAACGAAAAGACCCTCCACGGCGCATGTCGTAGCAAGAGCGCTGAGCGTGGCAACCCGATTCCGGCCGAGGAACGCGTAGGCGGCGCCCCCAATCCCGATCCCCACCAGAGCCACGGCAAGGATCAGCCCAAAAGTGTATGTCGTCCCTCCCAGAAGCGGCGCGAGCATCCGATACCAAACCAACTCCATCAGGAAGAACGCGAACCCGACAATGGCGGCGAGCGTCAGCACGAACCGCGATGGTATTCCGTGCTGAGGGCGTGGCGGCAGCATTGTCTCGCTCTTGGCGGATTTAGGAATTTCTCGGGATGGTGTTCCATGACGTGCGACAACAGCGGCCTTGGCGCCCGTCGTCTG
>JAGVEK010000497.1 GCA_020058315.1 Candidatus Zixiibacteriota bacterium | reverse complement strand
GACCGGGTGCGTAGTGCCATCAATGCCTCGCTGGTCCATTCGGGAATCACGCGCGTCAAGATCAACATGGTGGTGATGCGCGGGATCAACGATGACGAAGTTCCCGCATTCGTCGAACTCTGTGCCAATCCCAAGATCGACGTGCGCTTCATCGAGTTCATGCCGACCACTGACGTGGTCTATTCTAGAGATCTGCTGGTGCCTGAAATGGAGATTCGGGCACGCATCGAACGACCGCTCGTTCCGGTTCCTGTCACAGACCCGTCCGCACCAGCCAGAATGTGGATGGTCGCGGATCTGCCCGGACGGGTCGGATTCATCTCGACGATGACGCACAAGTTCTGCTCGTTCTGCGACCGGATCCGGGTGACAGCCGACGGGCGCGTGGCCCGCTGTCTTTTTGCGGACACGCTCCTGGACCTGCGTTCATTGATCCGAACAGGCGGTGATGACACGGCAATCTTGCGCGAATTCTCCTCCTACTGGTCGGGCAAACCCGCCAGACACCGTCTTGATGATCCCGATTTCCTGGGCCGGCCGACGATGATTGCGGTGGGGGGCTGAGATCGTGTGTCCAATCATCGGGTAAGCGACCGGACACTGGGCAGAGAGTTCAGCAGGCGCAGAAGTAAAGAACGCCGCTCGTAGAGCCAGTACCAGGTTAGACCGAACAGCCAGATATACACCGGCAGGAGGAAGCGGCTTTCCGCGTAGAACGGGAGAAGCGCCGTTATCGTGTAGAGAGCATATCCAAGCGTGGCGCCCGCGGCGGCTGGTGACTTGTTGCGCAAAATCCGCCACCCGGCGAATGCGCACACGAGAAATGTCCATTGGATCACGACGCCCAATGCGAAAAGCCAGGGTTTGTCGAAATACAGTTCTTTCGTTCCTGGAAGGTAGCTCCATACGAACACGGTCTTCATCGAACATCGTAGCACAAACCCCAGAGGGTCCCGGCGAATATTGGCCAGACCACGCTCCAAGTAGCGCTTATTTGCGTCAACGTCGAGTTCCAGATCGGATCCAACGATCTCCCGATGAATCGACGTGGTATGCGAATACCCCGCTGAGTGAAGAAGCACCGGCCAGAACACATCAGGATCGGTCATATAGTAAAAGGACCCAATGTGCGCCGCAACCGGCACAAAACGACCGAACTCCTGGGCATTGCGAATCGTCCACGGCATGAGCGGCAGCCAGCTCACAACGACCAGCAAGGCTGCCCGCTTCCATTTGATGTGACCCCGCCACAGGAAGTATGCCGCAAGGAAGATCGAAGCGAAGATGTTCACCGGTCTGACGTAAGCCGATAAGCCGAAACCGAGACCGGCGAATGCCAGATTCCACTTGTCCCCGCGTTCAATGCCCCGCGAAAGCAGGAGCAAGCTTGCCGCGGTTAGCGCCATGAACAGTGACTCGGACTTCACGTTCATTGCCAGGGTGTGCAGGGGCCAGAGTGCGGTTAGCGCAACTAACAGACCCAGTGCCCATCTCCGCTGCATGTGTGGCGCTAAGATCGCGTACACACACCAGCAGGCTGCAAACAGAAGAAGAAGCTGGAGCGGGTACAGGAGAGCAATCCCTCCGGTCATCCAAAGGACTGCTGTGAGGAATAGGGGGTAACCGGGCGCCCGACCACAGGAAGGGTTAACGCCATCAAACGTGAACTGCCCCGTTTTGAGCAGATTCTTCGCGTAGACAAGGTACTGCACTCCGTCGTACCCAACCGCTGGAGAGTGTGTGAGGTAGAAGATCGTCAGGAGAATGAGGCACAACCCGAATGCGATCACGCGGTCCGGTCGCGCACCCGCATTTTCCATCATTGGTCTGCTCAATCTGACCTTCACCACAGTTACCGAACAGGGGAGATACGGGATAGATTGCCCCGAATGACAAAGAGAAACGCAAAGAAAGTGACTGCGGTCATGCCTGATATGGAGTAGAAGAGGTGTCCCTCATACAAATAGCGGGTCACAATCACGAAGACAACGCTCCAGATTCCCACCCGCCACATTGCCTCTGTCTCATCCCGTGTCTCCGAAATCATGCCTCGCCCCAGCCGAAGCGCGGCCCAGAGAAGCAGCAGGAGGAAGACAGACCCGACAACTCCCGTCTCGGCCAGGTAACCGAGCACCGAATTGTGGAAGCCGAGCCCCTGGGTGTGAATATATCACGGACTAAATCGCATCTCCGGCAGGATATCACCGAAAGCTCGCTGCTGGGAAAGACCCACGCCAAAGAAGGGATGCTCACCGAACATCTGAAGAGCCGATTTCCAGAGGAATACCCTCATTTGCGCAGTCGCGAGCGGGTTACCCTGCTGTGTTGAGTAGCGCGTCAGCACTTTCGAAACGAGCGGGCTCGCGAGGAGGAAAGCAATCACCAAACCCATGACGGCGAAGCCGGCCAGGACCACGATCCGGCGGCGCATGACGGGGCGCAGATGCAGGCGGCTCCAACGGTGGGCGCTCCACGTGACAAAGATCATCCCTGTGACCATCTGGATCATGGCGCCCCGACTCTGATTGGCCATCTGACCCGCGGCGATGGTACATAGAGCCGCGCCCCAAAGAAATCTGGGCCGTGACCGGCTGGCAAACAAGAAGCCAGCCGTGGCGAATGTTCCGACCAGTGCCAGAAAACCCGAAAAGAGCACGTGCGCCGGACCGAAAGCCCTGACGGTACCGGCCGCGCTGACAAACGTCACGATATTCCACAGTGAGAACACCAGGCAAAGCCCGATAAGCAAGGTCAGTGAGCGCCGTATGTCGGCCACTCGGGCGAATCCCACGATTGTGAAATATAGAAGAAACAACTCGGCATGGCGAAACCAGTTCTTGACGGCCATCGGAGGGTCTGCGGCTTGCAGGACTGACAGCACCAGCGCCCCCATCCAAAGGAAGATCCACAGATTCAGGGGCGTGCGTCTGACCGGGAGTTCCCCTTTTGTCAGGGAGCGCACCAGGTACCCGCTGACGATGGCGAATAGGAGGATGTCGGCAGGGTAGAGACCCATGGACTTCGATAGAGCGACCGGGAAGAACCAGGACGGAATCAGAATAAGGAGTCCCAAGTGTGGCCATAAGAACGAGACCGTTACCACGGTCACCAGCAAAGGGAAAACCACAAGTATCGACCCGAATCGTAGCGACAGGTAACCGCACAGAATCTGAAGCCCCAAGAGGCACAGAATGGCCGGATTTCTTCGGATCATCGCTGGCAGGATTGAAATCATCGGAGTGGAACCCGGATCATGCTGGATGCCAGCCGTACATTGCTCCGTACGCCGGCAAAAAGGACTCCATGCCAAGATACTGCCTTGCCGCAACGGACGCCAAGGCAAACGGCTGGGACGCCGGGACTTGGTCCCGGCTCTGCCGGCCGATAACACCCTCGACTCACGTGGCTCCCTCAGCACTTGGACGGAACCAGTTTCTTTTGAAGGCGATCAGCAAATCCTGCATCTCTTGACGATGGCTGTCCAGTCGTAACCTGCGCAGGCCAATGATCGCGCTCGAAACATACCTTGGTGACCGGAACATGAACTTCCGCAAGCCGGTGATGCGTGCTCTCGGAGCATTGGGACTCCCCGGATCGATTCCTGCCCTGGAGAGGGTCTTGCATCAGAGCCCACAGGTATCCGAGCAGAAAACCGCCCGCGAAGCGATTGCGGCGATTCGCGAGAAGAAGCCCGACGACAGACCGAATGAGACTGCGAAGAAGCTCGATGAGGCGACGGCAGACCGCAAGCGACTGGAAGAGCGCATCGACATCATGGAGAAACGCTTCGATGCCATAAAGCCTGCGCCGACAGCTTCCGACACGACCAGTTCCGATGGTACCCGCAAGAGTCCAGGGAAGTAAGGGTGTCAGACATCCAGAGCAATCGAATCCCCACCGTGGCGATTGTGGGACACAAGAACTCCGGCAAGACCACTCTGACCGAACGGCTCGTTCGTCATTTCGCCGAACAGGGTCTGCGGGTGGCTGCCATCAAACACACATCCGACGAGATCGGATTCGATAAGCCGGGCCGCGATTCCGACCGTCTGTCTCACGCTGGTGCGGTCGCGGTCGGTCTGGTGGCTAAGGGCGAGATTGGCTTTTACACCGCGCACACGCCGTCAACGTCTGAGGCTTGGATTGAAGCGGCATTCGCCTCATTGCCTGAGCCCCCGAACTTGGTAATTTACGAGGGCTACCGGGGCGGTTCCCATCCGAAGATCGAGTGCATTCTTAAACCGGAGATGACCACGCCGTCATTTACAGCAGAGCAGGGGCTGATAGGTGTGGTCAGCGGTCACCCGGTGGATGCCGATGTGCCCGTGCTGGATGGTGGCTCAATTCCACAGATCGCGGACCTGATCCGATCGAGTCTTGCCCGCCAGGACTGGCCGTCAGCGCCCGGCAAGTGGCACTGAAACGCGGGAGGGGGTCGGCTGTTGCCTGGCAGTGGCATGGCCAGCGTGACGCGTGGCAGAGGGAGCCGATCTATGCGTGTACCCTGGTTGAGGGCGCCAAAGAACGCATCACCGGAACGAGGCGTTCTT
>JAGVEK010000174.1 GCA_020058315.1 Candidatus Zixiibacteriota bacterium | reverse complement strand
TCGTGATGGAAACACTCAAGACAGTCCTCGATCCCGAGATCGAACTGAGTGTCACCGATCTGGGTTTGGTCTATGGAGTCGATATCGCCAACGAGGGTCAGTCGGTCACCGTGCATATGACATTGACGACTCCGTACTGTCCATACGGCCCCGCACTGATCAGCGATGTGAAACGTGTCATCGGTGATTTGCCCGGCGTGAAACAAGCCGAAGTCATCATTGTCTGGGACCCGCCTTGGGATCCCAAGACAATGGTCTCTGAAGAAATCAAAGACAAATTGGGAATTTGGTAGGGTGGGCGTGGGTGCCCCACAGCTTGGGGAGTGTTGAAAAAGCTGTCTCACTGCCTTTGTGACGGACGGACAAGAGCATCCGCGCCACTGAAGAACCTGAGTTTGGTGGACCAGACACTCCTGTCCGGACACTTTTTCAACACTCCCCTTGCGGTGGGAATCCATCACAGCCTCAGATTTGCCCCCACGGGAAGAGCGCCGGATTATCGTTCCGGTCGGAAGCTAACAAAGTGGCCCATTCCCGATTGTCCTTGTGGCGCAATCGCTCCTCGGACGTAGCCGACCATACCACGCATCCCACGGCAAGCCGAGGGGATCTCGGCGGAACGGTAAACGCGTTATGGAACTGATCCGGGACGCCACTCCCAGCATTTACTTCCCGTGCCTCCCCCGTATCTCTTCCGCCATCGCCTTGATCTCGACCAGGTCGCGCTGCATTTCGCTCCACCCGTACCAGAGCGCATAATCCGGGTTGGCGTGGAATGTCCCCTGGAATGCGCGCATCCGGTGTTCGAGATACATCACGAATAGCTGCTGCTCGATCGGGGTCGGCGCGTCATGGAATGTCAGAAGATCGGGGAAGGCGGAGGCATAGCTCTTGGACTTGGCCAGCGCGCCTTCTTTGTACAGTGCTGCGACCGTGCGAATCCCTTCGGCCATGAGATGATCGGCCTGCCGGATCATGTCGTCGCCCTTGGCGAGCTCGCCCTTGGCGAAATTCACCGAGTGGCATTGGTTGCAGGTGGCGACCATCTTATCTCGTTCGCGCTGCCAGTCGGCCTCGGTCAGGCGGGCCAGGTCAGCCGCCTTCACGGCATCCAGACGCGCGGTTGGCTTGCCCTCCGGATCGAGCACTCCCAGACCTTGCAGAATCGTCGCCCGGTCAGCCGCCCACTGTGAATCGGCGGGCAGGGGGAGACGGACCGCAAGGAATCCCCAGGCCGTGCGAACTTCGTGATTCCCATCCTGCATATGGCAGGTTTGGCATGTGGGCGCCGCGACAGTCTCGGGCAGCGTCTTGTTCTGTTTCAGCAGGAATCGCACGCCGTGTTTGGAACCAGAGTACATCTCCCACTGCGGATGGTCGAAACCCATATGGCAGGTCTGGCATGCCTGGGGCTGCTTCGCCTCTTCCACAGAGAAAGTGTGCCGGGTGTGACACGCATCGCACGAGGCCATTCCAAATCCACCGCCACCCTTCTTCAGCTCCGTAATCTCGGTTGGAGTTTTCAGCCCGATCTTGTGGCAACCACCGCACCCTTTCATTCCCTCGATCATCGCCATCGGCTGCCAGTGAATGGTCGGCATGGCATTCATCGCCGTCCACGCGAGTGCGTGCTTGCCGCGTTTGAATTGGTCAACCCGCTCTTTGTGGCACCCAGCGCATGTCTCGGGCGTGGGTATCAGGACCTTGGCGACATCTTGCGCCGAGGCGTGCTCGCTCCCGTGGCAGACCGAGCAATCCACTTCGTTCTGGCTATGCTTGCTCAGCTTCCAGTCGGAAACGATGTTCGGTGTGACTTTCTGATGGCATTCGACACAACTGATGGCATTCGCCACACCCGTGGATAAGACAGCAACAACAACCCCGAGCAGAATCGCGTTCCTCTTGACTTTGAACAACATGGTCAACCCTCCTTCAAGATCCTTTAGAAAGGGAATGAGGGCGGCTACGTCAATGAAAGTTTTGGAGTGCGGCGACATGTCGCCGTACTCCAAAATCGCTTATTCGATCACGCCGAGCATCTTGCCCACTGACGCGAATGTCTCCAGGACATAGTCGAGCTGTGCGTCCGTGTGTGTGGCGGTGTAGGATGTGCGGATGAGGGCTTGTCCCTTGGGGACGGCAGGCGATACGATTGGGTTGGCGAAAATCCCGCGGTCGGTCAGTTCCTTCCAGAAACGGAAGGCGACCAAATCATCACCAATCATGATGGGGATGATCGGCGTCTGCGTCGGACCAATGTTGAACCCCAGTTGGCGGAATTCGCGATGCATTCGGTGGGTGATCGCCCACAAATGCGCGCGCCGCTCTGGTTCGCTTTCGATGATATCGAGTGCAGCCAGGCACGACGCCACCGAAGCCGGCGGCATCGATGCCGAGAAAATCAACTCGCGGGAAAGGTGCTTCACGTAATGGATGACGTCCTCTTCGCCGACGATAAACCCGCCCAGCGAAGCGAACGACTTGGAGAATGTCCCCATCGTGATATCGACCTGATCAATCAGACCGAAATGCTCGGCTGTTCCCCGTCCTCCGACACCCAAAACACCGATCGAGTGGGCATCATCCACCATGACCCGCGCTCCGTAGGCCTGGGCCAGCCGCACGAGATTGGGCAGGTCGACGATGTCTCCCTCCATCGAGAACACGCCATCGACAACAATCAACTGCCCGCCGCCATTCGCATTAGCTTCCAGCACCCGCGCCAGATCATCCATGTCGTTGTGCTGGAACTTCACGGTGCGGCCAAAGGAGAGCCGGCACCCGTCAACGATCGATGCATGGTTTGAACGGTCGGCGTAGATCGTGTCGGTCCGTCCGACGAGACAGGAGATCGTTCCCAGATTGGTCTGGAAGCCGGTGGAGAACATGAGGGCCGCCGGCCGCTTCATGAAAGCGGCCAGACGCCGCTCAAGCTCGACATGCAGATCGAGTGTTCCATTGAGAAAGCGGGACCCGGTGCAGCCGGACCCGTAGCGACGCGAGGCCTC
>JAGVEK010000483.1 GCA_020058315.1 Candidatus Zixiibacteriota bacterium | reverse complement strand
TTGTCCAATCCGGGCGGGGGTGGTATCACTGTCGCGTCGGGAGATGTTCCTGTGCTGGACGAAGGCGCAAGCACCAGTGTCGCGATCATCTGGGCAGATGCCCCGCCGGGATTTCATCTGCTCACCGGACGGATCAAAGCAGACGGTGACTCACTCAATAACTCATCCGTAACACTCGTAACCGTGCGTCACTCCCGGCCACTGTTGATCATTTCGGAGTATCTCGCGAATCCCACGACGGACGGTCCCGGCGAATGGGTCGAGATTTCCAGTCAGGCCGACATCCCAATCAACCTGACGGCCACGAAACTGGGAGATTCATCAGATGTCTCTGCGATGCTGCCCTTCATCACGCTGATTCCGCCGGGAGCGTTCATAGTGCTGTGCGAGGTTGAAACGGCGTTCAGGAACTTCTATCCCGGCTTCGATGGCTGGCTGGCCCAAGTCTCGCCCTGGCGCGAGTTGAACAACAGCGGTGACCGGATACGTCTGGTCGGAGCTGCCAGCGAAATCATCGACTCAGTGAGTTTTCGCAGGGTCTATGACGCGAACCACTCGGTCGAACGTCTTGAGCTTTCGGCAGCGTTCGCCGGTGCGGACGATTGGGCAGAGTCCGTCGATCCCTCTGGCGCTACGCCGGGACGCGAAAACTCGGTGAAGGGCGCGCTCGCCGGTCCATTTCGGGTAGATGTCACTCCCAATCCGATGTACCTGTCGGCTGGACAGCCGGCGCAAATCGATTACCGCGTACAGATCGGCGAACAACTGACGTTGAAGATATTCGACCGTGCCGGCCGTCTGGTGCGGACAATCGCGGACAACGCACCTGCGGCCACCGGATCGGTGACATGGGACGGCACCGACGACAACGGCGGTCAGGTCAGGCCGGGTCCATATATCCTGCTGGCGAGGTCAGAGCCGCAGGGAGCGTCGTCGAAACTGGTGATCGTGGTGGGGCCATGAAGGCGAGCATGTCCCGAATCTATGGGAAGACAAGGGGCTCAACGCCACTTGTCCGCGCCCTACTGCGAACGGCACACGGCATAGGCTCACGGGCCCGGCAACTCGTGTTACTGTGCGTCCTGATCATCGCAGTTCTGCCTGTGTGGGCGTTTGCCGCCGACGACGATTTCGGCTCTGCGGCGATAGTCGGCATGGGCGGCGCATATGCGGCCCTGCCAAGTGAAGCGGCGACGATCTGGTTCAATCCCGCTCTCAGTTCCCTTTCGCTCACATTTGCGCGAGGCTGCTTGGTGACGAGAGATCTGTACCAATTGCAGGCCCTTGAGGAAAGAACGGGAAGTCTGGTTTTTCACATTGGCCGAGGCTTGAGCCTGGGCGGGGGCTTCTCGCAATTCGGCCAGCCGGGATTCTATACTGAATCGCACGCGGTCCTCACAGCAGCCAAGAATGTCGGGAGAAACTGGGCCGTGGGCGCGGGGCTGCACTATGACCGGGTGGAGTTCGGTGACAATGTCAAGGCGTATGCCGGCACGTCGCTGGATCTCGGATTGGCGTCCCGCCCGGTCCCACAGATTGTAGCCAGCGCAGTCGTGCGGAGGATTGGGCTCGAACGATTGTATGAGACAAACAGCCCGCCCGCGATTGTCGAGTTATCGGCAGCTTGGGATGGACCGAGCATCACCCTGGCCGGGATCTGGTCGAAGAGTTCCGGCGAGAAAAGCCGTTTTGGCATCGGTCAGAGCTTGCTGGTTGCACGAGATCTGCCGCTGGGGGCAGGCCTCGTTTTCATTTCGGGGCTTCGTTTCGACCCGATCCGATATTCGCTGGGAGCCCGTATCACCGGGGGCGGAGGATCCATCGATTACGTCTACCAGAACCACCCCGATCTGGGAGGCACGCACGCGTTCGGAATCAGCTTCCGATTCCCCGGACCGTGAACCATCATCAGTTTTCGGTCGCATTGGGTGCAACGGTGCGATATCCTACAGAACGCAAATGGAAACAACAACGACCCCACTGGATCTTCTGCATGAACGTGAATGCCTGACTCTGGCGCCGTACGCGGCCCATAGTGCCGCATCGCTCGGACGGGTTCATCCAGAATCGCACCATCCATACCGGACCGCATTTCAGCGCGACCGTGAACGTATCATCCACTCGGCCGCCTTCCGGCGTCTTGAGTACAAGACCCAGGTCTTCGTCAATCATGAAGGAGACAACTATCGCACCCGTCTCACTCACACAATCGAAGTGGCGCAGATCGCGCGTTCGATCGCGCGCGCAATGGCGCTGAACGAGGATCTTGCCGAGGCCGTCGCACTGGCCCATGACTTGGGGCACACCGCCTTCGGACACGCGGGCGAAGAGTCCCTCAACAAGAAGATGGCGGCTGATGGCGGCTTTTCGCACAATCGGCAGTCGCTGCGGGTCGTCGATGTTCTCGAAGAACGATACCCGGAGTTTCAGGGACTGAATCTCTCATTTGAAGTTCGGGAGGGGATCGTCAAGCACGAGACCGTGTACGACCGTCCCGATGCCGAAGGATTCCATCCGGAATGGAGACCGACTCTCGAGGCGCAATTGGTGAATCTCGCCGACGAGATCGCCTACAATTCACACGACGTCGACGATGGGCTTCGCTCCGGGATCTTTGGATGGGACGATCCGGCGGGGCTGCCGATTTGGAACGAACTGAATGACGCCTCACGGAAGGCGTGTCCGGACATCGATCACCGCCTGCGGCGCCATCATGTCGTGCGGCTTCTTATCAACTGGCAGGTGACCGATCTCATCGCCAGCGCCAGGCGGGCGATCGACCAGATGGGAATTCTGACCCTCGATGACGTGCGCCGGGCCGATGGTCTGCCGATGAAGTTCTCGCCGGAATTCGGTGGCAAGATTGCCGGTCTCAAGAAATTCCTCTACGAGAACATGTATCGCCACTACCGGGTCGCACGGATGGCGGCCAAAGGCGAGCGAATTCTCAACAATCTTTTTGATGTCTACGTGGATGACCCGCGCCAACTGGCGCCCAAATTCCGCCAGCGCGTCGATCGGGCTGCGGGAACGCCCGATGCCAGCCGGGTGCTTCGTCAAGTGGTGTGCGACTACCTTGCCGGCATGACCGACCGTTACGCCATGCTCGAGTACCGCAAACTCTTTGATCCGTTTGAGAAGGTATAGCAGGCCACTAAGAAAGTGGCCTTGGCAGATCCCGAGGTCACTTTATCATCATAGGCGGAGCGAAGGATCTGCTGTTTCTACCTACGAAAACACAGCAAATGCTTCGCATCGCTCAGCATGACAATTGGGTTCTTAGAGCCTCTAACAGAATGACCGGGTGTCCGCGGACGTCCGGCGCGCGCGAGCACGCCCCTTGTAGCGATTGGTAGGGTGCGTGA
>JAGVEK010000558.1 GCA_020058315.1 Candidatus Zixiibacteriota bacterium | reverse complement strand
GCCTGACGAAGTACCTCAATGCCAATCCCGAGACCAATCTTGACGATGTCAGGGCGTTTCTGGAACTGTTCGATGTGGTGGCGATCAAAGCGATCACGGCGATGCTGTGTAACTTGGAGCATCGGCCGGCCCGAAAGATGGTCTGCAGTTTTCTCTCCATGCGCGGCGGGGAGGGCGTCGACCTCATCGGCAGTTTTGTGTACGACAAACGCTGGTACGTGGTGCGAAATGTTGCCATGGTGCTTGGTGAAATCGGAGAGGACCGTGCGGTTGGGTACCTCCGAAAGTCGGCCGGTCACCCGGACCATCGGGTCAGGCAGGAATCGCTGAGAGCGCTCAAGCGGATCGGAGGACTCGAGGCGGCGCGCGTGCTGGTGTCGTTTCTTGACGACAGCGAAGTCGAGCTGCGCAAGCACGCGCTTCGCGCCATCAAGAGAGAGCACAGCGCCGCATGCCTCGTTGAACTGAGGCGGCGGGTCGAGGATCCTGGTCTGGCAGCCATGGATTCTGATGAAACGCGCGAACTCCTGATGGCATACTCTCGCGTCGCCGGGCCGGCCGCCACGTCGCACCTTCTGCGCCTTGCCAAGCGGTCGACCCTATTCGCACGCCGATGGTTCCCTGTAAAACTTGCAGCGATCGAAGCCCTGGGGTCATGCCGCAGTGGTGACGTGAAGGCTGAACTCCAAATCCTGGGACACCACCGTAACAGGGCGATTGCCCAGGCCGCACGCTCCGCCCTGACGCGGCGCGCCCAACCGGCACCAGGCTCCGCAACCGCAAGTAACGAGTTCGTTGAGGAAACAGCCTCATGATCCGTCCGTCCGAACAAACAGCCGCTTCACAGTCCGGTGAACAGAGCGCGCTCGCGGTCGGAGTTCTCAAAGCGTTCCACGCGGCATGGAAGGCCGTGGCGGTGTATGAAGAGAACAATACCGTCTACGTGGCACGCCGCCGGGAACTTCTCGCCGCACTCGAATCCATCTTCGCGACTGCGGGAGACTGCGAGATCATCTACCAGAACGACTACTTCTTCTGCAATGGTCATCGTCTCAACTATGACCGTGAGTTCGCCTTCGGGCGGGCTCTGGCGATGCGCTTCAAAGACCTTCGGCTCGGGAGCATCAAGATCAATGGAACTGCGCTTCCGGCCGCGATCGATCAGACCCTTGTTGTCCTCGCCCACGCCGACACCCGAACCGCCGATCCCTACTCATCTCTGCAAGAAACCTGGGGTGATCTCGGCATTGAGGGCATCGAGATCGCGCCCCTTTCCACCAAGAGTAGCGACCGGCTCCTTGGCGAGGATATGACTGATGACGATCAGCGTGCAGTGCGAAAGCGTCGTGCCCACGCACTTTTTCATCGTTCAGAGTCGGTCGTCCAGGAGTTTTGGGTGCGGGCACGCGATCGCAATTCGTTTGATGCCTCAGCGACGCGGCGGATTGTGCACCAATTGATCGATCAGATCGCAAACGACGAAGAGACCCTGCTCGAGTTCACCACGCTGAAGGATTTCGATGAATACACGTACTATCACTGCGTCAATGTCGCCATTTACTCCGTTGCCGTTGGATTGCGGCTCGGCCTCGACCGCACACGACTGACCCAGTTGGGTCTGACGGCTCTGTTCCACGACATCGGCAAAGTCAAACTCTCGCAGGATCTGATCAACAAACCCGATGAATTCGATGAAGACGACTGGCGGCAGATACGGCAACATCCGGTCTTGGGTGCGCTGACCCTGGCCAAGATGCGCCAGATCGATGAGCAAATCGGACTGGCGATGGCGGGAGCCTTCGAACACCACCTCCGGATGGATGGCACCGGCTATCCGGCACTCTCCCGTCCGCGAGAACTGCACCTGTTCTCACGGATCATCATGCTATGTGATGTCTACGACGCCATGACCGCGGGACGGGTCTACCACAAGAAGAGAACAGGCCCTGACGAAGCAATTCAGCGCATACTCTACAGGGCAAAGGAGTGGTATGATCCTCTGATCGTGAAGGCATTCATTCACATGCTGGGCATTTTCCCGGTCGGGACTGTTGCGCGGCTGTCCGATGGGAGTGTGGCTGTCGTAACACGCAACGCGCCCGGAGACCCATATGCACCGGAGGTGCTGGTCATTCGCGACCCCGCGGGAACAGCAACCCGGCAGGAACTGAGGCTAACCAAGCGTGACCCAGACTCCAGGGAAACGCGTCTTTTCATTGCGGAAGTGCTCGACGCGGTCTCGGAGAACGTCAATATCCACGAGTACCTTGCCGTCACCGATC
Organism: Candidatus Zixiibacteriota bacterium; assembly: GCA_020058315.1. GTDB lineage: Bacteria > Zixibacteria > MSB-5A5 > WJJR01 > WJJR01 > JACRMA01. The sequence continues at coordinate 1,878 of JAGVEK010000558.1, read as the reverse complement.
TCCAGACGCCGGCAGCAGAACCCGCGGCGGTGACGTAAAGTCATTCCCAAGCGATGTCCAAGATATTCGCGGGTGGGGCCGTCTCAGTGGCAGGCTGACAGATGTCGGAATCGCCGCGGCGGTGTCCGCCGCCCGAAATCCGCTTGCCTCAATCGTGGACGTCGTGGCCGCCACTCAGGAGGGGATCTGAAGAGAAAGGGCATTTCAAGGAACAACATCGCCATGGCTCACAGCCTTCCTCGGCGGGCATCTGAGAAAGGCCTACTCATCACTGCGACGCGCATAGGCCTGGACAGCGGTAACGCTCGCATCGCCAGATGAGCCTGCACTACACGTGATTGCCCCGCCGAAAATGGCGGTGATTGTGCCCGCCTGCGCGCCAAAATCCAATGACCGGCTGTCAACGGTGTACTGGAAAGCGCGCGACCCGCTCCGCGAAGAAACCTCCTCGCTCTCCATCGCCTCTGAACCCATGAACCAAACGACTCCACGAAAGGCGACATCATCCACACTCGACCCCGTGACGGTCCACGAGACGTGAATGACGAGTGTGTATGTCCTATCAGGCTGGATGACCTCCGGGAATTGCGGGGTGGTCATGGACAGCGACATGCTCCCACCCTGACAACCGCTGGTAGCGTTGTTTCCGTTCGGGAGTGTCGGCGGGCCCATCTTCTCGAAACGCAGGCCTCTGCCTCCCCCTCCAGATCCGCCCACATCCCCGCCAGCAACCTCGTGGCTATCGCTGTCGGAGGCGCCGTTTCGATCAGATCCCTGCGCCTGGCGCATGGCATCGGTGAGTTCGTCCGGGTCACAGCCGGGTGCCGTCGCCAGCAACCGCCTCCGTGTTTCAGCCTTCGCGTTCATCGCCTGCTGGTACTTGGTGTTGATGAGAATGATGGTGATCTGATCCATGGGGTTGATGCCGGACTGTGCCTCCTGAATCACATCTGATTCCATGCCCATGTCCCTCCAATGGGTACCAGGACTTGCCTGCGTGAGCCTGCTGTGGGCCTCACCATAGAGGTCGAGACAGCGATCAAAGCGGTCTTCAAGACACACATGCGCGGCAGCCAGTGATCGATCGGAGCAGATCACGTCGGGCGGCTCCGTTGCCAGGGAGCCGAGTCGCCCCTCAAAATCCCGGCGGCATTCTTCGAGCCCAGCAAAAGCATCATCGAATTTGCGTTGGATGTCGACGAGGAGCTCCTTGCCGGTTGTGCGCTCTTGCCGTGCCTCGTCCTCGGCGTCACTCTCCTTGCGGATGTCCTCAAGGAGTTCCTTGACCGTCTGTTCGTCGGATTTGTCCTCGACAACCGTAATGGTAGCGATGCCGACAATCCCTGCGTAGCTGGCTGTGACAACGAAAGTACCGGGCTTGTTGCCTGCCTTGAATACGTTGCCGTCCGCACCGGCCCATTTGGCGGCGGCGGTGACGTCAGAGGCCGAGCGGTCGGAGGCCTTGTCGGCGTAGACCGCGATGGCGGAGAATACGATGGTTTCCCCGGGCTTCACTTTCGCAGCCGAAGGCTCCAGGACAACCGATTTGACCGCGTACTTGCTTAGCAACGCCTGCATCCGTTCGCGAAACGCAGGCACCCTGGCGGATGCGTCTTTCGCCGCTTTCTTGAACGCCGCGAGCGTCTCACGATGGAGTTTCTCGAGGTATTTGGATTCAAAACCCGCCTTCAGGAACTGGAGAAACTTCCCCTCCCACTTCGGCAGGAGATCGTTGGTCCCTTCCTGGAAGACATTGTCACCGTATTGTTTCCTAAACTCTGCCTTGGCCCGTTCGATGCTGTATCCCAAACCCCGCACACCGGCATAAGCATCCTCGGGGGAATTTCCGGCGTCGCGCAGGCCGATGTAAGTATCGAT
>JAGVEK010000275.1 GCA_020058315.1 Candidatus Zixiibacteriota bacterium | reverse complement strand
TGACCTCTGCGGGCAATCCGCAAGGGCTGATTGAGTTGAAATAACGCAGATCGGTCGAGACATTAAGCGCGATCCCGTGGTAAGAAATCCACTTGCGGACGGCCACGCCGATTGAGGCGATCTTCTGCTCCCCCACCCAGACACCGGTATACGTCGGGTGATGCTCTCCGATGATTCCCCACTCAGCAATCGTCGCGATGAGCACATCTTCCAGCCAGTGCAGGAAACGGTGCAGATCACCGGTCAACATCTTGACATCCATGACCGGATAAGCCACGAGTTGGCCGGGACCGTGATACGTAACGTCTCCGCCGCGCTCGACGGCCACACACTCGATTCCCTGCATGAAGTTTGGCAGTCTTGCAGAGTCGAGTTTGGTTCCCCGCCCATGGGTATAGACATGCGGGTGCTCCACAAAGAAGACCGTGTCGGAAATCCGGTCTTCAAGCCGCGCGCTGACGGCTTCCAGTTGCCGCTGGTGAGCCTCACGGTAAGGTAGCCGGCCCCAGTCGATGATCGCCGGGCCAGCTCCTGGTGCAGAATTCCTCATCTTGCGTGATGCAGTAATCGAGACCGAAACCGTAGGGGCACTGCTTACCGGCCTGATTGATACGCGAGATTCAAGGCAGGCATCGCTACGCCACTGTCAGCAATACATCGTATGGATTCTCCAGCCACTCACAGATCCGGCGCAGGAACTGCACGGCCACGTGGCCATCAATGATCCGATGATCGAATGATACGGTCAGGTACATCATATCACGAATGACAATCTGGTTATTGCGCACCACGGGGCGCTTCTGGATCTGATGCATTCCCAGAATCGCCAGTTCGGGCTGGTTGATGATGGGGGTCGAAGCCAGAGCACCGAACATCCCCGCATTGGTGAGAGTGAAAGTCGAGCCGGTTATCTCAGGCAGAGTCAGCGCGTCGCGACGGGCGCGGTCGCTGAGATCGGCGAGCTCGCGGGCGATTTCGACAATCGATTTCTGGTCGGCGAACTTGACCACAGGGACAATCAATCCTTGATCCCGCGCGACAGCGACACCGATGTGGTAATACTTTCGATAGACGATCTGATCCCCTTCGACCGAGGCGTTGATCGCGGGGAACTCTTTCAGTGCCGACACCACGGCCTTCACAAAAAACGGCATGTAGGTAACGTTCGCTCCTGCGGCCGTTTTCCAGGCGTCTTTTTTCGCCTCACGGACCCGCACCAGTTCTGTCAGGTCTACCTCATCCATGCTCATCACATGCGGCGAGACCTGCTTGCTTCTGACCATGTGTTCGGCGATCACCTTCCGAACTCCGGCGAGGGGAACCCGCTCGACCGGCTCACCACCGACTGGCGGACGTATCGCTGGAGCGGTTGGAGTTATTCTGGAAGGCGCCGCGGGCTGAACCGGGGCGGGCTGCGGGGCTCGCGCAGCGGGTGCGGACGAACGTTCCCGCACATAATTCAAGACATCTTCTTTGGTGACACGACCGCCGGCTCCGGAAGCCGGTATTTCTTGCAGACTCAGATTGTATTCGCGCAGTAGCCGGCGCACGACCGGCGACGATTTTCGCTCACCATCAGAGTCTCCAGTCGCAGTCGCGGCCGTGGTCACTACTGCCGGAGACGGCGAAGCAACGCGACCACCATCTCCCGCATGGGCCACCGCCGAGCGCGGTGCGCCAGTGCCCGAAGGGAGTGATTCGCCGGGAGCGAGGATGATGCCGATTTCGGCGCCGACCGCAACGACCGTCCCCTCGGGAACAAGGATCTTCCCCAGAATACCCGCCTCGACTGCGGGTAGCTCGACATTGATCTTGTCGGTCATGATCTCGACCACGGTCTCGTCCTTGGCAATGGGATCGCCCTCGGATTTCATCCAATGGCCTACGGTCCCTTCGACAACACTCTCACCCATCTGCGGGACAACGATCGGAGTCGGCATCAATTTATCCTTTTCTACAAACCAGTCAGATCAGTTCACGCGCATCAGAAGACTTATCCGGCGCTAATACGCAGCCAGTTCACGCGCCTTGGCGGCAATTTTTTCAGTATTGGGAAGGAAATACGATTCCATCGCCGGTGCAAAGGGCATCGGAGGAACATCGAGCCCGGTCAGGCGCGCGACAGGAGCGTCCAGGTGATCGAAGACCTTCTCCATGATAACCGCCGCGATCTCGCCCCCAATACCACCGGTCTGGGGGGATTCGTGGACAATCAGAGCCTTGCCGGTCTTCCGTACCGACTCGAGCACCATCTCCTGATCCCAAGGGAGCAGGGTCCGCAGATCGATGACCTCCACTTCAATGCCTTCGCTGGCAAGCTGGTCAGCCGCCGCCAAGGCACGATGCACCATCAATTGATAGCAGATGATCGTGAGACTGGATCCGGCGCGCTTGATGTCTGCCCTGCCCAGCGGGACTGTGTAGTCCTCCTCTGGTATGTCGCCGCGTATCCAGCGGTAGAGCTTCTTGTGTTCCAGATAGACTACTGGGTCATCGACTCGGACGGCGGCCTTAAGCAATCCCTTCGCGTCATAGGGCGTCGAGGGAGCTACCACGACCAGTCCAGGGGTACCAAAGAACCAGTTCTCGTTTGTCTGCGAATGGTACAGCCCCCCACCAACTTCGCCGCCACAGCAGATGCGGATCACCATGGGGCATGTCCAGCCCCCGCCGGTGCGGTAACGCAGCTTGGCGGCCTGCTGGATGATCGGATCGAAACCACATGAAGCAAAATCGGAGAATTGCAATTCAGGGATCGGACGCATGCCAACCGCCGCCGCGCC
>JAGVEK010000049.1 GCA_020058315.1 Candidatus Zixiibacteriota bacterium | reverse complement strand
TGGCGTACGCGGCATGAGTGCACTAAGAGCATCCGACAGAATGACTGACAGAGGAAGCACGGGATCCGGTCGCGAAAGGGGCGGCTTTCAGCCTCGCCGGGCACACGCCATGCGCTCCTGCGCATGCGTTGTTCTGCTGGAGACTCTAACAGTAGCGGCCAGCCGCATGGTCTCTGTCTGGGTTGTCATTGGTGTTTCCGCGTGGCTTGCCATGTGGCCTCTGCAACGAGCGCATGCCGAGACCGGGAACTCCTGCGTTGATTGCCACTCGGAGATGACCGAGAAGCGATTGAGCTCGCCTGTGCAGGGTGTCGCGAATGATATCCACCACGCCAGGGGATTCAGTTGTCAGGACTGCCACGGCGGAGATCCGACGAAGGGAATGGCGGAGGGGGACCCGGAACTGGCTCACAACCCGGCCAAGGGATTCGTTGGCGCCCCGCCAACAAAGGGAATTCCGATTCTCTGCGGCCGCTGCCACTCCGACGTCGAATTGATGAAGAAATACAACCCGAAGCTGCGGGTTGACCAGGTTCTGGAGTACCGGTCGAGCCAGCATGGCAAGCTTCTGGAAACCGGCGACACCAAAGTAGCGACATGCGTTTCCTGCCATGGTGTTCACGGCATCCTCGCCGTGTCCGATCCGCGATCCCCGGTTTTCCGGGCCAACGTCCCCGCGACTTGCGGCAAGTGCCATTCGAAACCGGAGTACATGAGGCAGTACGGTATCCCGACCGACCAGTTCGATCTCTACAAGACTTCGGTGCACGGCGTGAAGCTCCTGGAAAAGGGCGATTTGGCGGCGCCCGCTTGCAACAATTGCCACGGCAATCATGGCGCGACCCCGCCGGGGCTGACGTCGATTGCCTTTGCCTGCGGTGAATGCCATGCCAACAACCGCGATTTCTTCAATCAGAGCCCTCACAAGGACGCCTACACGAAGATGAGCCTTGGCGAGTGCACCACCTGCCACAACCATCATGACATCGCCAAACCGACCGATGCCATGCTGGGTGTCGGGAGTGGCGCGTTGTGTACGCGCTGCCACAACCAGGGGGACTTAGGGTACGAGACCGCCGAGAAGATGTCGGCTGAGCTTGATACGCTCGAACTGACCCTCGCCCGCGCTCACGAACTTCTGTCCCGTGCCGGACGGGGCGGCGTGAATGTGCGGCTCGGCAAGTATGATCTTCACACGGCTGACGATGCTCTAATCAAGTCACGGACTGCGATTCACTATTTCGCTTTGGATAAGTTTCATGAGGTGGCCGGCGCAGGAATTACTGAGGCTGGTAACGTGATTACGGTGGGCAACGAGGCGCTTTGGGATCTTCGGGTGCGCCAGATCGGACTGGGCATCACAGTTCCGATCATCCTTTGGGTGGCCCTGGCGCTCTATCTGCGAATCCGGCGGATGGAGCGGGACAATCCGATCGCGTAGGCAGGTGGGCGATTCGCAGTTCCAGCCGCCGGGCTTCCGCTTTTTATCGAAACTTCTGCCAGTAACTTCATACGCTCCTTCATGAGGTAACCGAGAGCTTGCGGTAATGTCGCGGGCGATCACGCCGGGCGTGTGCGGGGATTCCGGGCCGGGGTCGATAATTCTATTGTGGCTCAGAAGGAACTGGTCTACTGTTGCCGCGGAGCCAGGTTTAGCGGCTCGTCATTTTGAATAGATTGCCGGACTTTGCGGCGATGCGGAGGGGGGATTTGATGATCAAACGGCAAGTGGTTCTGGCCGCTCTACTGGTGGTGGCTTGCGCATCGCTGGTGCAGGCAACCACACTGTCGGGGCGGGTTGGTCTATCGAGCTATCTTTGGCGCTATCGGGAGGCCGATACCGCCGAGACCCGCAACACCCATCATCTCCAGAATACGGGGACATTGGGTCTCCGTCTGGGGCAGATCGCCGGACAGGATCTGGAAGTCCTGACGTCCATGCGGGGGCGTTTCGATCTGCGCAACGCCGGGGATAATCTGAGCGACTATCACGTCTACGACCTTCAAGTGCGCTGGAAGAACATCGGGAAAGCGGTGGACCTGACCGGCGGGCGGCATCGTGTGTTCTGGCCGAACGGAACGGTGTCGATCGACGGGGGATCGGCCACGATTCACCCAAAGTGCGGAGCCGAACTCAGCGGGTACATCGGCCTGATCGCGCCCGAAGATGGGCGGTTCAAGATGACCACGTATGATAAGGGTCACGCATTCGGTGCCCAACTTGGGTACCATTCGGGCCTTGCAGGCAATCTGGCGGTGTCGTACGCACAGAAGAATCTTGCCCGGACTTACGGGACAATTGAAGTCAACAATCTGGCGTCGCAGACAGTCGGGCTGGACTGGAAACGCACAGTCAAGGGATTCGGCTCTGTGTATGGGCAGGCACTCTACCAGGTGCCGACGCAGCGACTCAGCAGAGTCCATATGTCGGCACGCTGGCACGCAAACGACTGTCTTTCGGTCAATGCGCAGTTCCGTTACCGCCGGCCGGACCTGGCCTACAATTCGATCTTCTGGGTATTTGGTGAATCGCGTTACTATGAAGGAAGGCTGCAACTCAGCTACCGCCTGAACCCGACATGGTCGGTCAACGCCGGTGGCGTGCATGTCGATCTGGCCGGCGGCAAGTCGGAACGGTTTGAACTGGGCGTTTCGCACAAGTACTTCTCACTGGCCCTGAATGGGAAGACCGGCTGGTCGGGGAAGACGATCGGAGTG
>JAGVEK010000051.1 GCA_020058315.1 Candidatus Zixiibacteriota bacterium | reverse complement strand
TGAACATCGGGTAGGCGATGAAATTCGCCGAGTCCAGGATCTTGACCCGCCAAGATTGGTCTGCGGGCGAAATCGTATAGAACGAGTCGATCGGGGGCCAAAACGCATTGTGCACAAACGTGATCAAGCCCGTGGTGTCGCAGCAGGCGTAGGATCCAGGCTCGAATTCGAACGGGACCTTTAGATCGAACATGACGTTATTCCGCATTGTAAGGGTCTCGTATGGTCTCAGGCAGACCGCAATAGTGTTGTATGGCGGCAGCACGAACGGGACACCGGTTGCGTCGATGATCGTGTTGTTCTCCACCACACCGCTGGCGTAGAACCAGCTCACCGGTTCGCCTGAATTCACAATCAAGTTGTTGCGCACCACGACCCAGCTTGCATGGTCGATACAGACACCCGACGGTCGTCCGCCGGTGGCGTCATTGTTGAAAACGTTGTTCTCGATCAGAACCGAGCCTGCCCATGAGCACATCACCCCTTCGCCGCTCGTTGTCCCCCAGAAAGAATTGTGATGAATCCATGAGCTGCCATTCGCCAAGTAAAGACCAGAGGTCTGGCCAAAAAGGAATTCGTTGCTGTCCGCCTCCATCGTCCCGTACCCGATCGAGACCGTCAACTGGCGAAATCGGCAGGCGTGAATTTCGAGGGTCTTCGATGCCAATGTGAGGATCCCTTGGACGGCCTGGTTGAAGCTGCTGCCCATCGGGTACGCGAATTCGAGACCGCTAACGCGGTTGTCGCCCCCTACTTGCGCGAGAACACCATATCGATACTGTGTGTCACTCCAATTCAGCACCACCGAGTCACGCCCAACGCCCGCCCAAGTGACACCGGCGGGGATGTAGATGGTCGTGTCGAAGTTGTAGGTGCCAGTGTGGACAATCACAGTGTCCCCATACCCCGACGCGGCCAGAACCGCATCCGCAACCTTGTGCGCCCCTTTGGCATAGGTGTCGTAGGGGGGGATGTTGGAGCCGAAGGGGGAGACGTGGAAAGTGGCCGATGAGGCGACCCCAACCCAGAGACAGAGGACAACCCCGGTTGCGAGAGCGAAAATGAGTGCGCGGTTTCGAACGGTCCGCATGTTCCCTGCCTTGTGACGTCAGTTTGCCGCTACTGCACTACCCAATTTATTCACGCCGGACTGCATGTCAAGGAGTCTTTTCGATCTCCCCTCCCACCCAGAGTCTCCGACGAGAACACCCACGTGAGCGCTGATGATGTTTACCGCACGATGACTAACTTCCGTGAATCATCAAATATCGCTCCCCAGACTTTGAGCCGCGCGAAATACACGCCGCTGGCCAATGGGTGGCCACTCGAATCCGTACCGTCCCACCGGATTTGATGTCTGCCCGGCATCAAGGCGCCGCGATAGCCCACGGTCACCGCTCGTCCTAGGGCATCGTAAACAATCACTTCTACCGGCGCGGGGGATGCCCCCACGGCCGGAAGGTACACTGTGAACACCGTCGAACTGTTGAACGGGTTGGGATAGTTGCCCAAGAGGCGTGGCGTCAGCGGGAGTCCGGTCTGCAGATCGTCCGGGTCGAGGATGCCCGTCGGAATCACCGCGACTTCGTTGGACGGCGGCGATTCATGGGCGGTGGCGTCGACGGCCACAACCTTGTAGTACGCTCCCGTCAGCGAATCATGAAGACTGTCGGTCAAAGTTGTGTCGCCCGACAACGTGGTCCCGATTCTGTTACCCGTGGTGGGCAGGAATCCGGAATGTGCATCCCGGTGGATCGCGTAACTCTGCAGGTCCACCTCATGGTTGTGGTGCCACCAGAGCGAGACATGTGGATAGGCGTAGTCGTACTTCAGAGATTCCGGTGTTGCAGGCGGCAAGTCCTGATACCCGTAGGTCGACCCATTCGGCCCGCCCCACCAGCCTATGTCGGACCGAGAACTGTCGGCGTCCTTCACTGCCGGGTCGCCGGCTTCGATCAGCGGAGAACCGTACTGCAACTGGAAGAGCGAATCCTGCGTGAACATCGGATAGGCATTGAAGTTCGCCGAATCCAAGACCTTGATCATGCTGGGCGGATCATCGGGCCAGATCTGGTAGAACGAATCTTGCGGCGGCCAGAAAGAGTTGTGCACAAAGGTGATCAGCCCCGTCGTGTCGCAGGTGTCGCAGGCGCGGCCGAACTTGTAGAATGCTTCGAAGTCCTTCATGACATTGTTGCGAATCGTCAGCGTTTCGAATGGACGCAGGAAGACATGGATGCCTTTCTCGGGGGGCAGGCCATCGGCTAGTCCTGCGGCGACGATCATGGTGTTGTTCTCGATAGTCCCTGAAGCGTACGACCACCGCACTGGCTCAATCGTCCGAAGAATCAAGTTGTTGCGAACTGTGACCGTGTTGGCGTATTGAATATAGACGCCCCATGGCCGAGCGTGCGTGGCGTCGCTATTGAAGACATTGTGCTCGATCAGGACCGTCCCCGCGGTGAGGCAAATCACTCCCTCGCCGCCCGTCGTCCCCCAGAACGAGTTGTCATGTATATGAGCGTAACCAATGTCTGGCCTGATGCCATGGGATTGCCCGAATAGGAACTCGTTTTCGCTGGCGTCGAGCGAGCCGCTACCGCTGACACCAAGGCGAAGTTGCCGGAACCGGCAGTCATGGACATTGAGAACGTATGGCGTGTACGAGGAAATCCCTGCGATGCCTTCGTTGGCACTGCTGCCCCGGGGGTAGCCGAACTCAAGACCGTACACCTCGTTGTCGCCAGCCAAGGACGTGATCTGGCCGGGCAGCCAGTAAGCCGTGTCTGAATCGACCCAGTTGAGCACGGCGGAGTCCCTCCCGACGCCGCCCAGCGTCAGGCCGCGGGGGATGTGGATGGTCGTGTCAGTTGTATGGGTTCCAGTGTGGATAAGAACTGTGTCGCCGAACCCGGTCGCCGCCAGCACCCCGTCCGCAACCTTGTGCGCCGCTTTGGCATAGGTGTCGTACGGTGGCGTGTCGGAGCCAAAGGGGGAGACGTGGAAGGTGGCCGACGACGTGACCCCCGCCCAGAGACAGAGGATAACCCCGGCCACGAAAGCGAAGATGAGGGCGCGGTTCCTGTGGTATTGCATCTTTCCTGCCTTGTGACGTCAGTTTGCCGCTACTGCACTACCCAAGTTATTCACGCCGGACTGCAT
>JAGVEK010000458.1 GCA_020058315.1 Candidatus Zixiibacteriota bacterium | reverse complement strand
CTGCTGCGGCGGATTCGCGAGACGGCAGAAGGTGAGTTGCCGCCAGGTTCGATCGGCATCAAGCAGGAGGACGTCGCGGTGGTGTATGTACAGTCCGTTGGCGACGGCGTCGAACTGGTGCCGCTGCCGATCGACACGACCGGCGAGTTCACCACCCGCTGGCCCAAGGGCTTCTTCGACGAGCGCGCGGAGGAGCTGTTCTGATGATCAAGGAGTTCGCGCTTGAGCCGGATGCGATTACCGCCTCCTACCGAGAATTTTGCTACTTCACCGAGAAGTTTGGCGTGAGCCAAGGCCGCGTAATTTCTGAATTTCCGAAGAAGTGGCGACGGATGGTGTGCGAATCGGCGCAACGTACCCACGGGGGAAGGGTGGAATTCACCAGGATCGTCGAGCGATTGAAGCTGCTAAAGGACGAGGTCGTATTCGATGCCGGGCGCCCAGGTGGGGATGGAAGCAGGGCGTGGATCAATCGGGCGTTGGATGAACATGCGCGCCAACCGTTTTCGGCCATCATCGCACGCGAAAATCCTACCGCGCATACCGCTGTACTCGTGTCCGCCGACCTGGATGATTCCGAGTCCCGCTTTCAGGCAACAGGCCAGCGACACATTACGCGCACTGCCGCGCAAATCGTCGATAGCGTGGGGCTGCTGCTTGCTGCCGCCAAGACAGTGAAATTGATCGATCCGCATTTTGATCCAACCAAGCCACGCTGGCGAAGAATGCTTGGGCGTGTCATGAATGCCTTGAGCTGCAACGGGCAGGCTGGCATAACGCTGGAAATTCACCGCGCGAATAACGCCTTGCCCGGCAATCTTAAGCGCTGCTTCGAGTCGGCGATTCCCGGCTTGCTTCCCGCTGGGATTACCGTACAGGTCTTCCTGCACCCTGAAGCGGCGATGCATAACCGCTTCATTCTCACCAGTGTCGGCGGTGCGTCGTACCACACCGGCTTGGACGATAACGAAGATGGGAACTCGACGCCGACGGACTTGGTGTCGCTGTTGGCGCCCGGCATATTTGCGACAGAGTGGGCGACCTATTCGGGTCAAACGGCGTTTCTGGTCTATTCATGATGGGGTGAGACTTGGGCAGTGCATTGATTGCCAAAGCGTTGGACCCGTCCGAGGTCGCTGCTCGCAACAGCCGAGAAATCAGGGAGAACAGGTGACAACACCTTTTCACAATTGGAAGTCAAATCTGCTTCGTGACCGTGAGCTGGCCGCTCCAGACGGCCGCCCACTATATGACTATCGCCTTGAAGAAGCCGAATTCTCGTCTCTTGAAGCCTTGCTCAGGGACAGGCTCTCCCAGCATCAACCCATGGCATCACTTGGCGTAGTTGGAAGTCATGTTGCTGGATTTCCTGCTCTCTTTGTCCTGTACGCCGCGGAATGGTGGCGGCAAAGGTTCGATGGCTCCAGTTGGTCCTGGGACCCCATCCTCCGGGACCTCGGTGCTGATCCGAACGGTTGGAACCAGGCTCAGCGAAGCGCGTGCGTCAGCCTGGGATTACAGGACTGGCGCTTGTTGTTACGCGAAACTGGAGGATATCGTTACCTCAGTACGATCGCCTTGCAAGGCGGGTTGCCCATGCGCCTTCTCGCTGAGGCAAAAGGTGGCCTGGGGCGACTGTTGCGCTGTGTGCTCAAGGAAGCGGCCAAATCGGTGGTGACGACCAATGATATTCAGGGATGGGTAGAGAGCTTGGATCACTACCTTCCTCGTACCTATCGCCAGACGGAGATCCATGTTCTGCTTGCCGAGGTAGTGGCCACCGTACTGCGCCTCAAGGATGAGGCCGAACTCACGCAGAGCGCCGGCGCCGTTGCTCAGCTTGAGAAACGCATACCCTCCTGGCGTAAGCGCTTTCCGCTGCCTGTGGGTGACGCAGATGCGCAAGGACTGATCGAGCAATTGATTCAGGATGCGGTATCCGTCAAGATTGAGCGGCAAACCAGGCTGTTTCCGATAGAGCGCGTCCTGGAGCGCGACCAGGATGGGCTATGGCATCTGCGTTCCAGCTTGACGTTGCCAGATATTGTTGCAGCCGCAAAGCTGGCGGATCTTTTTGCCAGGGAATCCATCGCCCTGCCGCGTTTGCTTGATTTGACCCTGGTTGTCTCGGATCGCCTGCAATCCACATCGGTGCGTCGGCTGGCAGGCCAAGAAGATTTTCGGGTTGAACGCCGTCCATTGAATGCCTTGGACACATATGCGGCCGAGGAACATGTGTTGCGACTCTCCGCAGCCGATGGTCAGGTCTGGTCTATTCCCGCACCAAGAGGAGAGGAGCTGGACGATGGCTTGCCTTGGGTGTTCGATGCAAGAGAAGAATCGCCCAGGCTTCTCCGTCAGGGAACTGGGTCTGTAGCGGCCAATGAAGTTCTGGTAACAATTCCCGTGGATTGGGCCGCTGTTCCGAGTGACGAAGGGATGGTCACTCCAGAAGGGTGCCTGCACTTGCCGGCAAGACAGTTGTTCCGAGTTCGCGGGACAGTGCGTTTTTCCAATAATCAGGGCAGTACCTGCCGTATTCGCACCGGCCAAGCTGATGCCAAGGAGGAAAACTACGAGTGGGTGGGGCAACGTCTTTGGCAGGAGTTTATTCGTCCCGGCATGGCCTTTCTGGGCAAACCGCGCCTCTATAAAACGGACGAAGATGGGCGTTCTCAGCCCGTAACGGGCGAACCTGCGTGGCGTCCATTGGGCGCTAAAGTGGTGCCCGGAAGCACGCCTGCAGGCCCAGTCGAATTGTGGTACCCGGCCACGGGCGATGTGAAACACCGTGCCCGCATGGTCATCCTGCCCACAGACGCAACCTTGCGACTGGAATTCCTAGACGCGAACTCTGGCTGCATTCATCTTGACAATTGGGGCGCCATGAGTGTCCGTGTGCTGACCTCCGAGGTGGCTGCGGATTTCATTCGCTCGGAAAGCGATTTGGTGATATCGCTTAAGTCGCCGGTAGACATACGTTCCCCAGAGTGGGTCGAATTGGATGTGTATTGGCCCCATACCCCAACGGCAGCGCGGTTACGCTTGCCCTATCCCGCCCGAGGCGCGCGTATCTACAACACTAACGGCCATGAGTTGTTGGCAGGGGTCTTGCTAGCGTCCAATCAGTTGGCTGGGGTGCGTATGCATGTTTTGGGTGGGAATCCTGCCTCAATGCCACGCATGTCACTTGAGTTTCGGTTGCTCGGCAAGAACAGGAAGTCGATTCACGCGATCAACCCGCCCAAGAATTCTGTACAAGCAGAAATTCGGCTTCAGGACTATGCGGCGGAAATCGCCCACTTGCTGGCCAATGACGACAGCCCTGATGCGAGTGTCGAAACCGTATTGCGCATTGGTGGCGAGATGGCCACAAGATTGCGTATCGCCCGGTACGCATGTCGCATGGAGAGGGAAAATGGGCGGGTTCATCTGGATGCAGGAGGTATCCAAGGGGTGACGCCTGATGCGCTGGCTACATTGCCAGTCATGGCGCTGCGGCTGGAAGCGCCCGCAGACGAACCACTGCGGTTGTCGCCGCTCTATTCTCAAGGTGTCGCAAATGGTGCGTGGGAGTTCGAACCGGAAACCCGAGAGGCCGGGTGCTGGTTGATATTCCCGACAGCAGGAGCGGAATTTCCTTTCCGTCCAACCTTGTGGACGGTCGGTGGCGACTTTGTAGCTGCCGGACATGTTGCCCAAGCCATCGGACTTGCAGCACCGAAGGATCGAGAACAAGCCTTGGATGCAACGATCCAAACAATGGCTACGGATTTTCTGGAACCCGGCTGGGGCGACGTGGAGCGACTGGCCAGCCAATTGGGTCATCTTCCGTTAGTGACGCTGGATTTGTGGCGTCGGTTCGCCCATTCGGCAGAGGGAATGGCGGCCATGGCCATGCGTTTTGGGACGTTACCCGGCGGCTTTCTTCAACGATTTTCGTTGGAGCTACCGTTCTCTTGGGAAACGGTGCCTTTCATCACTTGGCTCAGGGCGATCGAACACCTGAAACAGCAATGCGAAACCTGGTATGGCGCGGCGAGCGGGACCGTCTTTACTTCCCACATGGAAAACCGCATTGCCGAATTGGGCTCTCTTCATCCAGCACTGAACAATCTGCTCGGTTTTGCACGTGCGGCGGCTGTCGGCGAAGAGCACCCGGAGATTCGAGCTTTTCGCCATCCGACCGCTTTATCAATGCTAAATGGAATGCTGTTTTCGGGGGAGCAAAGTCCTTTGCAGCGACTGCTGCGGACTCATGCGGATCTTGGCAACGGTGCAGTGCAATGGCCGACGTACTTCAATGGCCGCATTTCCGATGCTCGCAGGAATCAATCACAAGCCACCCTTCTGTGTCAGGGCAGCTTCGGCTTTCACGATGGGCTCATCAACCTGCCCATCCTGCTGGCGATACAAGCTGCTACCGATGACACCAGGGAATGGTTTGAAAATCCGGATCTGACTCACGACTTGCGCATCCATATGGCCTTCGATCCTGACTGGTTTACAGACGCTTACGACTGGACCATGGCTCGTTGCCTGGCGGCTGGCATGCTGAAACTCGAGGATTCCCCATG
>JAGVEK010000513.1 GCA_020058315.1 Candidatus Zixiibacteriota bacterium | reverse complement strand
TCTCCCACGAACTGCGGACGCCACTCACGGCGGTACTGGGATACATCGAGGCCCTGCGCGACATCGGCCCGCTCTCCGCGGAGGCAGCGGGTTTCCTGGATACGGTCGCACGCAATGCCGAGCGGATGGAGCGTATTGTCGGCGACCTCCTCGAGCTTTCCCGGATTGAAGCCCCCGGGTTCGCGCTTGAGCCGATAGAATTCCCTCTGAGTGACCTGGTGCGCGAAGTATCCGAGACTTTCCAGGGGATGCTGAACCAGAAGAACCAGTCGCTGACCACGGCAATTAGCGAAAGCGCCGCCACAGTTGTCGCCGATCGAGATGCCGTGGCTCGAATTCTCTCCAATCTGGTGGAAAACGCCCATAAGTACACTCCACCTGGCGGCCACATCAGCATTGAGGCTGAATGTAGTAACGACTTCCTGCTCCTGTCGGTCAGCGACGACGGGATCGGTGTCCCCGAACCAGACCGTCCCCGTCTATTCGAGCGATTCTTCCGCGTCGACCGCGCCCGGTCACGCGACTCCGGGGGCACCGGACTGGGTCTGGCCATTGTCAAGCATCTCGCCGAAGCCCATGGCGGATCGGCATATTACGAAGTCCGCATCCCCTCAGGCAGCCGGCTGGTGGTTCGGTTGCCGCAGCCCGAGCCTCCTTCTGCCCATACTGACAGTACGGCTGGGTAGTTCACGCCCGGGCGGCGGGAGGGGAGTCAAGTGAAGGAGATGTGGCGATCTGCCGTTTACTTGAGCAGTATCATCTTCTTGATGTCTGTATAGTCGCTGGTCACCAGCCGGTAGAAATACAGTCCGCTCGGAACCGTTTGGCCGGCCCAATCGGTGCCATCCCAGTCAGCCGCTTGCGGACCCAAATGGCGATATTCGTCGACCAGAGTCTTCACCTTCTGACCAAGGATGTTGAACACATCGAGCCTAACATGCCCATCATGCTTGATGTTGAATTGGATGACGGTTGAGGGATTGAACGGATTCGGGTAGTTCTGGTTCAGGCGGTAGGCGCGCGGGATGCCATCGCCGCCGAGGTACTGGACGGCGGTGTTGCCGGTCTTGAAGGTCCAGCAGGGGCCATCGATCTGACGACCCGTGAAGTCCGTGAGCCTTATCTTCCAGAAATAGCTCGTGTTCGAGTTCAGGCCGATCACGGTGCAGCTATCGGCATTGGTGCCGGTGCACGCCAGGACCGGGTCCAAACCGCTGCAGTTGGTGCCGATGAGAACGTCATAACCACTGACCGGAACGCCGCAAGAATCGGTGACCGGGCTCCATTTTAGCAGCACCGAGTCCAACTGGTCCTGGGCACCATTCGTCGGAATGGGTCCACTCGGTTCAGGCAAGCCTTTCGCGCAGGCGACGGTGATCACGCCCTTCGCGAACACAGGAACCTTCCCGGGCTTATTGGTAAATACGTAGGCCAGGTGGTTGAAGGGATCGATGCAGACAGTGTCGACTTCAAACTGGCCCGGGGAATTCGCGATGTCAAAGAGCAACTCAAACGACGGCGTGGCGCCGTCTGAACCAACGGGCAGGAGTGGCTCGGAAGGGAAGAGAACTCCGCGAGTAACGAGAATGCCGACGGGTGACGTGGTCACCGCGTGGCTGGCCGTGTCTGACCAAGCAATTGCCTTGAGCCCGCCGATGTACACCGGGGGGTCAGAAAACGGTACTTTGCATGCACTTGCTGAATCGGCCAGGTAACCGTTGTAAATCGAGATCCCGTTTAAGACTCCCTCGATGCGGGCGCCTGCCACCGGTTTTATGGCCATCTTCGTGATGAATGCTCCTTCACTTATGGTGCGAACACACAGAGGGATGACGAGATTCTTGATTGCGGAATCATTGACAAGAAAGATGCCAATTCGGACACCTGTGGCACCTCCCTGCACAGTTTTCGATTCCACAGTCAGCGCGTCAGCCCCCAGTGCTTGCGTTCCGAACATGGGGATCGACACCAAGAGGAACAGCAGCCCCAACCCCAAGCGTCCCACGATCATTTGTCTCATTTCTATTCGCCTCCCACTGGCATGTACAACTCCTGATGTCCCTTCCATACCGCACCGACCCACACTCAAGAAGCCGCCGAGGCTCGCCCTCGGAAGGGCTGCGGGGGGTCCTGCGCGCTCCTTATGAAATCTCGCGAAGTTTATAGCCTAGATTCTTGATTGTCACGACAGCCTCGGCCAGGAGAGGGATCTTCTCGCGGAGATGGCGTACATGGACATCGATCGTTCGCGTGGACCCGATGTCCATGTTTCCCCAGACCGTATTGAGAAGATAATCGCGAGTGAGAACGCGCCCCCGGTTGCGAAGGAATGCCTCCAGCAATCCGAATTCCTTCGTGGTCAAATCAATCGGAACGCCATCAACTACTGTTTCAAACCGGCTGCGATCCAGCGACAACGGTCCGTATTGATAGGCCACGGGCGTCGTGTCGTTTCGTTCTACACGTCGCAGCAGGGACTTGACACGGGCCACGAGTTCCTTCACAGAGAACGGCTTGGCGATGTAGCCATCTGCCCCTATCTCCAGGCCGATGAGCTTATCGCTCTCCTCCCCCTTGGCCGTCATCATGATGATTGGCAACAGCATGGTACGGTCATTTTGGCGCAATCGTCGTGCGACCTCAAGGCCGTCCATTCCAGGCAGCATCAAATCGAGGATGATCAGATCGGGCAACTCCGCTTCTGCACGCGCCAGCGCCGTGCGGCCATCTCCGATTCGATAGGGCATGTATCCTTCCTTCTGAAGGTATCGGAGCACCAGTTCCCCGATATCCTTCTCGTCCTCTACCACCATTATTTTCTTCGGAGATTCCATTGTCATCGGTGCTCAGCTTGTCTCGTCGCAGACGCGACCCATCACAGGCATGACCGAACATGCGGGGCTGCTGTTATGTCCACATGAAGGCAAGATTAAGAATCTGCAAATTTTCACGGATCGGCCTCTCGTGAGATTTCGGGCAGATCACGGATAGATAGCGCACCCAAACTCTCTGAGCCGCAGTCGTTTCCTCTCGAATTCGGTGCAGGCTCCGAACTGAAGTACCCAACTCCCGGGCGTGAGTGTGGATCCCTTTCGCTCTTCAACGGAATCCTGCGACGCCAAAGGGAAACTCACCGGGATCAATTATTTACCAAATCTTAACTGGGGCGCAATTAGCTCACAATTCTCTCCCTGCATCTTCGGCGTCGACGGGCTGTGGACACACGGTCTGTCAACCGCGTCGAGCGTAAGCGTGTGTCCAAAGTGGCCGCCCAAGAGGGAGGTCATGGCAGTGAACCCAAACCTGGGCTGAGGCCCAAGGAGGAAGTCTGATGTCAGATCGAATCAAGCGAACTATTGCACTGGTCGGAATCGTCTTCGCAAGTGTCCTCTCCTCGTCGAACGTCAACGCCCTGTGCGCCCCGGCGTTCCCGACGACCATCGGCGATGTGAACGGAGACGGCGCCATTGATGTGTTCGACGTCATCGATATCATCGCTATCGCGTTCAGCGGCGGCCATACGGTGTACTTGGGCGCCGATGATTTGAACGGCGACGGCGGCGCGGATGTATTCGACATAATCCAGACTATTGATGTCGCATTCAGCGGGGGATCAACCGTTTTCCCCAGCCGCGTCTACGCGCTCAGCGGGCGAATTGGCGCAGGCCAATGGCAGCTGGTTAAGGATCCGGCCATCCAGTACCGCATATACGGCGTGTGGTCGGTCGGAACCGACGACGTTGGCGGGAGGCTCGATACGGTCAGCGTGTGTCCGAAGACCGATACGCTGGTGATCCCCCCGGGAGTCGTGGTTCAGGGAGATACCTCTCGTGCGGTTCCCTCGGCAATCGTCGTCCGTCGCACCGGTTATGTGCAGGCCGTTGGTACGCCGACCAATCCAATTGTCTTCACGAGCATGATGCCCGCGGGACAGAGAAACCGTAGTGATTGGGGCGGGTTTGTCATCAATGGCGCCGCCCCAAACAACAACCGCCCCAGCTACATATACAACACCGAGGGTGGGTTGAACG
>JAGVEK010000052.1 GCA_020058315.1 Candidatus Zixiibacteriota bacterium | reverse complement strand
TACATGCCTTGTATTGACCGATCGACTTCCAACTGTGGCCCCCCCCTTGCCGCGCTTCCAGCCGTCGTCTATGATCGGGGTGGGTGGCTGGCGAGAGAGTGGCCACTAGCCGACGCTGTTCCACACATCTTAGGTTTGCCTCTGAGGGCTACAGATGCTCCGAAGCGTGAAGATTCGTGATTTTCGAAGCTTCCGGGAGCTTGAGGTGCAGGGCCTTGCACGGGTAAATCTCCTTGTGGGAGCTAACAACGCAGGGAAAACATCGATCTTGGAGGCACTCGAACTGCTGCTCCTAGGGGCTCCATGGGGTCTCTGGCGGGGTCCAATGCGTCGTGAAGAGACTCTGTCGGTCGCTGGAGAAGACGAAAGAACGACATCGCGGTCCGAACCCGACCTGTCCCATCTGTTCTTTGGACATAGATTCCAAGGCGCTTCCTTCCTCTTAGAGGGTTCGGGGGATCTGAAGCGGTTCGTGGACTGTCAGGTCGTCGAGGTCGGACCGGAAGGCCTTGAGAGTGGAGCGCAAGAGCGGTTGCCGTCACTGGAGTCGCCTAGCCCAGGGCTCGCAATCAGCTTCCGAAGCAGCCTCTTCCCTCAGCAAATACTCATTGGGTTGACGCCATTCGGTGGACTGTCTTTTGAGACACGTCGCCGGCTCTTGACACCCCTCCCGGACACCGCTCCACCGGCGAATTTCCTTCGCCCGGGAGGAACCGATGCCACCAGGCTGAGTTTCCTTTGGGATCGGATTGCCCTGACTCCTGAAGAGAACTACGTTGTTGAGGCGCTAAAAATCATCGAGCCCGAGATCGAGCGCATTGCGTTCTTGGGGGATGAGCGACGGTCTCGTCGCGCCATTTTCTTGAAGCTGGCCGGCTCCGACCTCCGTCTTCCACTCGGCAGCGTCGGAGACGGGCTTAAGTACTTGCTTGCTTTGGCTTTGAACTTGATTCCCGCACGCGGCGGGTTCTTATTCGTTGATGAGATCGATACTGGCTTGCATTATTCTGTTATGGCCGACATGTGGCGTTTCGTTATTGAGGCGGCGAAGCGGCTCGATGTCCAAGTTTTTGCTACTACTCACAGCTTGGACTGCGTCCATGCTCTTTCATGGGTATGGAGCAAGGCACCGCACCTGCAGCAGGAAGTCATGCTGCATCGAGTGGAAAGAGGGCGTGATCATACAGTCACCTTCACCATGGCTGAGCTAGCAACCGCATCGAAGAATCATATAGAGGTGCGCTGATCCCTCCGCAGCCGAACAGTCCTTACCGGCTCTTTGTCGAGGGCCCAGACGACCAGCATACCGTCATACACCTGATGCGGCGACACGGGTTCGACTGGGACCATCCCATCGAGCCACGACCGTTCGTCTCTCCTACCGGAGGCTTCGATGGGCTCCTTGAGGCTCTTCCCGTTGCCATCAAGGGAACCTACGCACGCCTGGGCATTATTTTGGATGCGGACGGGAACGTAGCTGCACGGTGGAACCAAGTTCGAGAGATTCTGAGTTCCGCTGGTCTGGACGTACCTGGACAACAAGATCCGAATGGTACAGTGATAGTCGGTCCTCGGCCGGACAGTCGAATTGGCATTTGGCTAATGCCAAATAATCAGGAATCAGGCAGCCTTGAGACGTTTCTTGTAAAGCTGGTGCCGGCGGGGAACGCTTGTTGGCAGTACGCGGTGCAGGCTACGCAGACCGCAATTGGAAAGGGATGTATCGTCGGGAACGAAGCAAAAGCCGCTTTACGGGCTTGGCTGGCCTGGCAAGATGCCCCGGGTTTGCCATTTGGGACTGCTCTGAAAGCCGGGATATTTAATCACGATTCTCCGGAAGCACTTAGCTTCGTATTGTGGTTCAAGCAGTTGTTCTCGATCGCCTAAGATACGTTCGACGTTGGATACACCTCCGCGATGAGCGCCATTCCGTACCCCTCCCGGAAGCCGAGGTGCCCTCAGGGAAACGCGTTAGGCCTGAGGGTTGTACTTTGAGAAGGAATGCGCAGACGCTGGCCGACTAGCCCGTAAACTCCCGTTGGGGCCAACCATCACCCCTGAGTGCCATAAGTCGCCTTCTGCCTATCGGGTTGACTCCGAACGATCCCATGGGTGGGCTCGGCGGCACGGCACGGGCCCCCTGCCTACGACCAGTTGTGTGCTTCGGAGTCAACCCGATAGGCAGAAGTCGCCTTACATGCCCTGTGAGAGGCCCCAAGAGGGTGCGCTGAGGTCCGAGGGCTGTGCCCTGCACACCGAGGCGGAGGCCCCCTGGTCAACCAGGCTGCAAGTCCCGTTGGGGCCACCCTGGGATTCGCGGTGATTTCCGCCACGTTATTTGATTCCACTGGGGGGAGGGATCCGAATTCCTCTTTCCATCCCCGTTGTCGTCGAAGGGGTGAGCGCCTCAGCGGCCGTGTTCATGCAGACGGATGTGCCATTGGGGAGGAAGCGGGCGATGGCGTCCTGCATCGAGGAAGGCTCGGGCCCGGGCGCCCGCCCATCTTGCACCGGGTCACGTTGCCATTGGCGTGGCCGGTGGGCGGACTCAGGATAAGATAGGGCGCGATGCTCGATCCCG
>JAGVEK010000339.1 GCA_020058315.1 Candidatus Zixiibacteriota bacterium | reverse complement strand
GGATTACGCACGCGCCTGGATTCTTCTGGACTCCGCCTGATCAGATCCAGGGTGACCGGCTTGTGCTCACCGGGGAAGAAGCCCATCACGCGGCCACCGTCTGCCGGCTGGCGGCAGGGGAGATGATCACCGTTTGCGATGGGGAGGGGAATGCTTATGACTGTGAGATTTCCGCCTCCACTACTCGAGAAGTTTCCGCGAGTGTTGTGCGCGTGCACAGACGATTGGGAGAACCGGCAGTGCAGGTGACCCTGGCCGCGGGAGTGGGGAAGCCCGCCAGTTTCGATTGGATGGTCGAGAAGGCCGTTGAGTTGGGCGCAGTTCGCGTCATTCCACTAAGTGCGGCAGAATCACCAGCGGGGCTCGGCGGCCCAGAAGCTGCCGGGCGACGGGTTGAGCGCTGGCGCAGGCTGGCGCTGGGAGCGATGAAACAATCGCTGCGGTCTGTGCTGCCTGCGGTGGAGGACATCACCCCACTTGCGGACGTTGTGGCAATGGCCGGTGAGTACCAGTTTCGGTGGCTGGTTGATCCAGAGGGACAGCGCCTTGCAGTTCCAGCCGCGAGCGTGAATCAGGGTCTGAACGTGCTTCTGTTTGTCGGACCCGAGGCTGGGTTTGCCGGGCGAGAGCGGGCTGCTATGCAGGCGGCCGGAGCAGTGCCCCTGACCCTGGGTGATCGCCGTTTGCGCGCCGAAACAGCCGCGATCACGGCGCTCGCGTTGATCATGCATCGGCTGGGAGAAATATGACCACGGAATTCCCCGTTGACGAATCATGCGTTTTCTGCCGAATTGTGGCCCGCCGTGGGCCTGCCAACATCCGCTACGAGTCCGCGCAGGTGATCGCCTTTGATGATTCCAGACCGAAGGCGCCCACTCACGTGCTGATCTGTCCCAAGGGACATTATCCGACCTTTTTGGAGACTCCCGAGAGCGTGCTCGCGAATCTGAACTCAGAGATCAAGTCCGTTGCCGTCCATCTTGGGTTCGAGGAGAGAGGCTTCCGGCTTGTCGTGAACAACGGTCGCGAGTCGGGGCAGATCATCTTTCACCTGCATTTTCATTTCCTCGCGGGCTCCGCGATGCGTGATTTGTAGGACACATCACATCACGCCAGATTTAGAGACATTGACCGGCCCCGGATCGTTCGGGATGGCGAAGGGACTCGAGTTGGAAGGACGAAAGCGGATCTGATCCGGAGTGGCTGGAGTGAATTCATCGTGAGCACCGAGTATGGGCGCAGGCCCATACTTTATGTGCCCCAAGGCCCATCTGTCAGATGAAGATAGGGGTCTGGTGCTGTTTCCACCGAGCCCCGCTATCTGTAGTTGTTGTGTCGCAACAGCTTGCGATCTTGCGTCTCGCGTCTTGCTGGAGGCCACTTGTGGCAGGTGGATTGCTCAGATACCCATTGTCGGGGGCATCTTCGAAGGAGTTTGACGTGGCAGCGTTACACAAAGATCGTAAGGGCACCACATTGATGGAGTTGATGATCATCTGCGTCATCATATCTGTCCTTTCCGCGATGGCTATCCCCAGTTGGATGAACTACATGCCGAAGATCCGGGCCAAAGCCGCGGTGCGTGCCGCGATATCGTCTCTCCGTCAAGCCCGTTCACAGGCAATCACCGAGAAGAAGCGGTTTGGCGTCTTCTTCGATGCCACCAATAAGAACTTCGTGCTCTTCGCCGACAACGCGAACCCCGGCAACGGAACCTATGAAACCGGTGACTCGGTGATCACTACCACCGCGCTTGGCTCGAACAATGTCCTTGAAAGCACAACACTGACTGGATCGGCGGTCGTGTTCGATATGAATGGCGCCGCATCTCAGTCGGGCACCGTCACATTCTCGTCGTACGATGCCCAACTAAGCTACGTGATCGACATTTTGGCCGCCACCGGACGGGTCAAGATGACCGCAGGATGACCGACCCTCCGGGATCGGTTCCATCCAAGCTTCCCCACAGGCCTCTCGTGCCCACAATCGAAGTGCGCCACGCTTCAGGTTCCTGATCGACCGTGCACTCGTCACGCCTCTTTCACCAAGTCCCAAATGTAACACGGGGACGACTTTCGTCGCCCCCGCGTCCGTCCGGTGTGTCAACCATACCTCGGAGAGGGAGGAAATCGCTGAGTTCTTATCGATTACAGGGGCCAAGCACTGGCCACTCGACATCTACTCTGCAAACGACTGACCAAACGGATCGAATTCGGAGTGCGTGATTGAACGTCCTGTTACCTCACAATCACCAATAGGTTACGTCCTGTCACTTGAAGTACTGCGTAATCATGTCGGCCAACGATGATCCGAGCCTGGAGATTCCTATGGCTTTGATCCAGCACAATGTTTGATTCATGCCATGCCAGCAGGAAGTCATGAGGGATTGAAGCGGATCGGTGGAGAGGGGTTGCCGCGCTACCATCGAGGTCGAATTCTGTACGGGCCATAACGTCTGATAATACATATTATGTCAACTACAACCCAATCGCCGGCACCCTTGGCGTGGCCAGATCCGGATGACCAAGCCGAAACACCGGCGTCTCCGCCTCATCACCATTGGCTGATCACCATCTC
>JAGVEK010000053.1 GCA_020058315.1 Candidatus Zixiibacteriota bacterium | reverse complement strand
CACTTGACGGTACCTTCCGCCATTTGACACGTCCTTTGCTTCTCGGGAACGATGATGAGGATGGGTTCCTGCGCCGGGATCGCACGCAATGGCATGACCCGCACCGCTTTCGTCTAACTGGCAGTGGTTTCAATCGTTACGGGCATGTTGAGGCGTCCGGACGGGTTGAGAATAGACCAAGAGCCCCGAAATCTCCGAAGTGGGCTAATTTGGTCTATTTTGGTATAGTCCGGGTGCCCCGGGAAGCCGTCGGATAACACGGGTTATGCGATATGGGACAATGAGTTGCGGCAAGAGTCCGAGGTCCGGTGTTCCACGGTGGAGCCCGCCGACCGATCAAAAAGATCGTAGATTCCGAAGAACTTTCGTATAGACAAGTGAGTTCAATCCCCCCCACACTTCGGTGTGGGCCGCGAGGCCGCCAATCATAGGTGGCCTCTGCTTTTTATGCAGAGAACATACATCTACATCGACGGATTCAACCTGTACTACGGTTCCGTGAAGGGTACCCCATTCCGCTGGCTGGACGTTGCCAGGATGTGCAGCATGCTGCTGCCCAAGGACTGCAAGATCGAGCAGCTCAAGTACTTCACAGCCGTTGTCAGCGGCCGTCCGGGAGATCCAGACAAGCCAGTTCGTCAGGAGACATTTATTCGCGCTCTCAGGACTATTCCGAATCTGGAAGTGATCAAAGGCCATTTTCTCACGCACGCCGTGAGGCTCCCACTCGTGTATCCACCACCTTCGGGTCCACGCTTTGCGGAGGTATGGAAAACGGAGGAAAAGGGATCGGACGTAAACATCGCCTGCCACCTTCTCAATGACGCATATCTCAATTGCTATGACACGGCGGTTCTTGTTTCAAACGATTCGGATCTGGCTGAAGCCCTCCGAATAGTCACTGGTCAGATGAAGAAACAGGTCGGGATCATTAATCCCCAGAAGGGCAGGGCCAGTAAGACTCTTGTGGAACACGCAGTGTTTGTCAGATCAATCCGCAAGGGGGTGCTCGGAGCTTCTCAGTTTCCCGAAGTCCTCGCTGATTCGATTGGTGCCATCCGTAAACCTGCGGCGTGGTAAGACCACTTTGTTCTCTGCCGCGAGGGCATTGCAGATCGTCACGCGATCTACATCCCCACTGCCCGCCGCAGCCCGTCACCACTCACTCGCGCATAGATCTCCGTCGTCGTGATCTGCCGATGCCCCACCGCCAGCGCCAACTGGACGGCAAAGCAAACCCCCCGACGCGAACTTGCTTCGCCGGGGGGCTGGTGTGTTCTCGTTGTCGGCGATTACGACTTGCGGACGTTTTCAGCCTGAGGTCCCTTTGGACCCTGGGTGACGTCGTATTGGACGCGGTCACCCTCTTGCAAGGACTTAAATCCCTCGCCCGAGATCGCGCTGTGATGGACAAACACGTCTTTGCTGCCGTCCGCCGGGGTGATAAAGCCAAACCCCTTGGAGTCGTTGAACCACTTGACGGTACCTTCCGCCATTTGACACGTCCTTTGCTTCTCGGGAACGAATCGGCGTTCCCATCCGTTGGCCCCGACGGCCCTTGAAACCCGTCAATCTCTTCCGTGAACGCCGTCGGTCGTTAGCCTTGCGGACAGTCTGAGAAAAGTCGAAGGTTTCGTCTGCTACCTCAGAAATATGTGTCGCTGCGGCGGGGAAGTCCAGAACGATCTCCCAACCACGGCGGGTCTTTCACAAGGTGCGACGCCGACGAGAGGGACCGTTATCCAGTTGCCTCAATGTGGCGCAGGCACCCTCGCCTGCGTAACGCGTAACGCGGCCGAGGGCGGCCGCACCACATCACTGGCGCAAGCTGTTGTGAAATCTTGGGTTGGCTGGTCTGTCATGAAAAAGCGAGAAGTTGGCTGCTTCCCCGGATTTCGGTTGCCGGTCAGGCTGTACCCGTCCGCCCTGCCCTGCCCCAGCGGTGGGTGATGGCGCCCACGATGACGCCTGAAATGAGCGCCGGAACGATGATGGGAATGAACTCCTGCGCTGGAATCGCGGTCAGGAGGCTGATCCCCACGTAGACGATAGCGCCGCGCAGAAGGCCTGTGCGGAGCGAGACCCCGGCACGGTTGGCGAAGCCGGTGAGAAGCCCCGCCAGCATCCCCCGCGAGATCGCACCGAAGAAGTAGAACCAGAGATTCTCCGGCATGGACGAGAACAGCAGTTCCAGGCCAAACTCGGGCACGGCCACCAACGGTCCCACACAGCATCCCAGCCACCATTTACGCACGATCCCGTCTCCCGTCCTTCAAACCGAACTGACCCGTCGGGAAGGACCATACAAGGCGATGGACCGTACCCGACACCAAGCCGACCCATACATTACGATTTGACCCTGGCCCGGCCAACACATTTTCAGGTTGCCGGATGTGGTCGAGCACCGAGTCCACATCCTCCAACCATGATAACGCCGCGAATTCTATCAGTGCCGCCCCTGACAGAGGACTTGTCTTCGTGGAGACTTCAACAGCCTTCAGATAACCACATTCCCAGTCTACCGGTGTGCAGTCATCTCTGCCACAGGCGTGGCAGGAATTAGGGAAAACACCCGTACAAGTCTTGCCATTCCT
>JAGVEK010000321.1 GCA_020058315.1 Candidatus Zixiibacteriota bacterium | reverse complement strand
CGCCCCGTGCCGCAGCCCACGTCTAGGATGGCGGAATCGAAGCGCAGGCCGAGTTCGAGCCGCTTCTCTCTCACCCATGCTGGATAATCGCCGGCGAGCATGCGGATCGTGGCCGAGCAGGCCGGATTCGAGGTGGCCGAGGTGCTGTTCGATGCGTCGGGAATCTCGTGGTGGGCCAGCGAGCAATACCTCCGGGACATCCCTCTGATGGACCCTCGCTCGTACTACGTCACCCGTTCAGAGGCGACCTTCACCCGGGAACAGATGGCATCGTTTGTCGCCTACGATCAAGCGCTGAACGCGATGGGCCGGGCGGACTGTGCGTGCTTCTTCCTCAGGAAGAGGTCGCCATGATCCTCGCGGAGGGCAAGTGGGGGCACGGGCTCACCGCGTGCGGGCCCCATTGAGCAGTCCGGTTTCAGTAG
This sequence comes from Candidatus Zixiibacteriota bacterium, assembly GCA_020058315.1. GTDB lineage: Bacteria > Zixibacteria > MSB-5A5 > WJJR01 > WJJR01 > JACRMA01. The sequence continues at coordinate 4,422 of JAGVEK010000321.1, read as the reverse complement.
TCATTCCGACCTATAACGGAGCGAAACTCATCGACCGGGCCCTCCGGTCGATCTTTGCCCAGACGTATCTTCCGGGAGAGGTCGTCGTGGTTGATGACTGCTCGTCCGATGGCACACCGGCGGCCGTCGCCGCCCTGGCGAAGGGCGCGCCGGTTCCCGTACGCCTCATCCGTCTGGCCAGGAACAGCGGCGGACCGGGCCGTCCGTTGAACACCGGCGTGGCCGCGGCCGCGGGTGAGGTCATCGCGCTACTCGAGCAGGATGATCTGATGCGTCCGTTGAGGATCGAGAAGCAGATGGAGGCCGTACGACGGTTTCCCGACTGCAGTCTGATCACGGGCCGCTGCACAGTGTACGGGAACGCTGACGGTGACATGAGGCCCGTCTGGCCTGTTCCGCAGTTCGACGGGGTGGTCGACGATATCGACTCCCAGCCGGAGTTTTTCGTGCTCGACCCACAACGGGCATTCCGCGGGCTGCTACACAGGCAGATCATGGTCGGCCACAGCAACTTCTGCTTTGCCAAGCGGTCGTGGCGCCGCATCGGCGGATTCAGCGAGAAGGGGCGGGTCTGTGTGGATCTCGACTTCGCCTTCAAGGCCGTGATGTCCGGCTCGGTCGTGATCGTCAATCACTTCGTAACGGATTACGACTATCGCGCGGACAGCCTCTTCCGACAAGATCTCGCTCGCTCGGGCGTCGAGGCAGCTTTGCTCAGACTGAAGTTTGCGGCGAACAGGAGGGACTGGGCAGCAGAGGAATTTCCAGCTCTTCAATCAACGAGTCTCGGCTTTGCCAAGACAGCTGTCCTCCAGAAGGACTGGCTCACGCTCGCGCGTGTCGCGGTGCCGCTTCTGCGGTACGTGGACGTCAGGTCCGTGGTACGGGCGCTAACGCGGCGGTGGCTCGCTAAAGTATGAGCGGCCCGGCACGCCGTACCGGCCATCGGGCCATGTCCCCAGAGGGAAGGGAGTCCCCATTGACGGAACCGCGGCGTGGCCGCCCTGAGCGGTACACCTGCATCATCACGCCGTACCTGCCATCGACGTCGGAGACCTTCATCCGGGCGCACGCGCAACGCCTTCCCGGAAGGGTTGTCCTGATTCATGGCTGGCCACCCAGCATCGGCGAGCAGCCGCTTCTCTCCCGGACGGGGCGCGCGATGCGGAAGCTCTTCGAACTAGCGGCGGGGGGGGAGTCGCCAACCACCGCCGCCTATGTGAAGGCGTTCCGTCGGTACCGTCCTTGCGCGGTCCTGGCCGAATACGGCACAACCGGTGTCCTCGTGCTACCGGCGTGTCGGCGCGCCGGAATCCCATTGATAGTCCATTTCCACGGCCTCGACGCGAGCGTCCGCACGGTGCTCCAGGAGAACGCGGAGACATATCCAGCGATGTTCAAGGAGGCCGCCGCGGTGATCTCGGTGTCTCGCGCGATGCATGAACGACTCATCGCGCTGGGCGCGCCGCGGGACAGACTCCATTACAATCCCTGCGGCGTCGACTGCCGGGAGTTCTCCGGCGCGACTCCGGCTACCGCCCCGCCTGTCTTCCTGGCCGTCGGACGCTTCGTCGACAAGAAGGCCCCCCACCTCACCCTGCGCGCATTTGCGCTCGTCCACCGATTGCTTCCGGCCGCCGCGCTCCGCATGGTCGGTGATGGGCCCCTGCTGGACGGGTGTCGGCACCTTGCCAGCGAGCTTGGGGTCGACGGCGCGGTAACATTCCTCGGCGCGCAGCCGCATTCGGTCGTGCGGGAGGAGATGAGGGGAGCGCGCTGCTTCGTGCAGCATTCGGTCGAGGCTCCATCAGGGGACTGCGAGGGCACGCCGGTGGGAATCCTCGAGGCGGGAGCAAGCGGTCTCCCGGTGGTGTCGACGCGCCATGCCGGAATCCCGGACGTGGTGGTGGAACGGGAAACAGGTTTCCTCGTGGCCGAAGGGGATGTTGACGCTATGGCCGACCGCATGATCTGCCTGGCCAAGGATCCAGATCTCGCTCGAAGGCTTGGCCTGGCGGCACGCGAGCGCATCGAACACTCCTTTTCCATTGAGCGCAGCATCGATCAGCTCTCGAAGATCATCGAGTCCTGTGTCGCCGGAAGCCGGTGTGGCCATGAGTAATCCCCGGTGGCTCAAGCGAGTAAAGGCGTTGCTCATTAGTGGGGCCTATTATCCGCCGCAGGTGGGCGGCATCTCCCGGTTCAATGAGCAAGTCGCCTTGGCGCTTGGGCCCGATCACGTTTGTTGTCTGACCGGTGTTGCAAGGGCTGGCGGGGCTCACGGAAGTAGCGGGCCCGTGGTTTATCGGTACCCATCCATGATTGGTCGCTCCAGAATGATCAAAGCAGGGGGGTGGGTCGCGGCTCTGACGCAGATAATGATTCGAGAGCGACCGCAGGTAGTCATCCTTGGCAGCGTTGACGATAGCCATTTTGGGCTTTGGCTCTACCGTTGGTTCCGGATCCCGTTCATCGTCTTCGCCCACGGCAATGAAATCCTGGAGACAATCCAGAAGAAGTCCAAGCGGCAGCAGCTGGCTCTCAGACTTGCCAATCGAGTGCTGGCATCAAGCAGGTACACGGCTGGTATTGCACAACAGGCGGGTGCTGATCCCGAAAGGATAAGAGTTCGGTGGCCCGGATGCGATTCAGACTTCTTTCGACCGATGGTTGCCAAAGACGATCTACGGCAAAAGCTTCTGGGTGCCCGGCATAGCGACCGCGTAATCCTTACCGTCGGCAATCTGGTTTCGCGCAAGGGCCAAGACATGGTGATTCGTGCTTTGCCCGCCTTATGCCGGCGTGTGCCTGACCTGGTGTACATGATTGTCGGTGACGGGCCTTGCCGCGGCGAGTTGGAAAGGCTTGCGATGGATCTGGGAGTGCGCGATCGGGTGACGTTCGTGGGCCGGGTGCCGGACGAGGATTTGCCTGATCTCTATGCGTTGTGTGATGTCTTTGTAATGGCGAGCCGCGAGCGTCTGGAGGAAAATGACGTCGAGGGTTTCGGGATGGTCCTGCTCGAAGCCAGCGCCTGCGGCAAGCCGGTTGTCGGCGGTCGCTCAGGTGGGGTGCCTGATGCTCTCGCTGACGGCGTAAGCGGATTACTCGTGGACCCGTTAAATCCAGAAGAGATCACGGAAGCTCTAGCAAGCCTACTTACTGATCACGATCTCGCGACGCATTTGGGAGAGCAGGGTCGCTTGCGCGTAGTTCACGAATTCCAGTGGGGGCGGGTTAGTGACGATCTACTTAGCACCCTGGACATTGTGCAGCGTGAAGGCGCAGTGAGGAGATAGCGCCGCAGTGGCCTGATGCCGTAACGCAACCTATTTGGGGCGGTTCTCCAAGAGAGGCTGACGGGCAGTGACGAAGCGCCCGAATGCTTCGCGGAGGGCTTCAACGTCCGCGCCGGGGTCGCGGCCGCCCGATCCCGCGCCCTTGTAGCGGCTCTGCGGGCTGAGCCTAAAATCTGCGCTCGCAACGTCACGGAAGCCGATCGCGGCGAGGGACGATGCCCAGTACTGTCCGGCTGGATAGGTGTTGGCCGGGGCTCCATGCGGATTGATGAGGACGTTCCTCGTGAAGGTCCAGGCACGGGAATGTCCATCGAGAAGAGTCGCGCTGCTGGTGCCCAGAGGAGGGTTTTCCGCGATGAGCCCGTAGGTACCAACGTGGACGATGTTGTCTGTGAAGGCGAAAGCATTGCCCCTCTTGGTTGTGGCATTCGCGAAGATGAGGTAGCTCGAACCCAGGCCGGGTGGGCTGAGGATGGTGTTGTGGCGAATCGTGATGTCATCCGGCCCCTGGTTGATGAGGATCATCTTCGGGTTCGGCGGACCGGTGTCGTAAAGGCTCTCCGCGACATTGTGCTCAACCGTGATCCGCTTTGTCGGCTGGCTCGGGTGGTACTCGTCATAACCGGAGATGTTGAGCACGGATGAGACTCGGCGGATCCAGTTGTGCCGGATCGTCACGTCCTCGACCGTGGACCAGGGAGCCGTTCCCGATTGGTTCCGCGGAGTGATCACGATGGCGAAACCGCCGTAGTCCTCGAAGACGTTCGCCTCCACGAGGACCCGCCGGGCGTTCTTGAGCTCAAGGAGGTTTTTCATCGTCCACCGCGAGCCGTCGAATTTGCCGTTCCCGGGAATCCACCGGGGGTTCTTCGCGAAGGTATTGCCGCGGATCTCGATGTCAGAGGGAACGAGCCCCGAAATGGCCGGGTCGCTCCCGCCGAACATGATGTTCTCCGCCCCGCCTTCGAGGTAGTTATCAACGATCTTGACCGGCCCCCACCCGTTCCAGCCGGCCAAGGCCTGCGAATCGGCGCCCACCTCCTTGAAATCGGACACGTAGGAGTGGATGACGGCAAGGTGTCGCCCGTTCAGGGCGATGGCCCGGCGGGAGCCCCTCACTGGG
>JAGVEK010000426.1 GCA_020058315.1 Candidatus Zixiibacteriota bacterium | reverse complement strand
AAGTGGGGGCGGACCTTCGACTGGCGGCGACGGCTGCAGGAACGGGAGCTGGAAACGGCCCGCCAGATTGCCGATCGCACTCTCCAAACCAGCATCACCGATCAGGAGCGTTACCACAAGATTGTCCGCATGGCGGTCACCAAGCTGGCCAAAGCCATCGCGGAGGACCGGGTCAAGCTGCAGGCGGCTGACTTGGACCGCCTCATCCGCTTGGAGGACTACCTCAGCCACACGCGTGAAGGTGGGGCCTTTGGCGCGGTGCCGACGGTCGAGGAGCTTTTGCACGCCTTCACCCGGCTGTGCAGTGCCGACCAGGACCGAATCATGGGCCGCCTGGGGGCGCAGGTTGGGGCCGTCACAGCCCCCGGGAGCGGGTAGACCAACGGGCCGAAAAAGTAGACCGGAATAGACTGCGAGTATACCAAAAGCGGGGTGAAAGTAGACCGCCGGTAGACCATGGTCTACTCGGCCCCGCTCCCGCCTAACTGGCGATGGTTCAAATCCTTACGGGAGAGAATCGCCCGTCGGAAAGGCGAAAAGTAGACCAAAACCGCTGGGGGCCGTTTTTGGTCTATTTTGGTCTACTTCGGGGCCATCGGATAACACGCATTATCTGATGCACTATTCGGCGCCAAAATGCGCACGCGCCCGAGCGAGAAACGATAGTGACTGTTGATAGTTACAGCGGTCCCGTGCGCTGCGGCCTGCACCTCGTGGTGTAGGCTGACTTCACATCCAGCTGGTGCGTCAGAGGGAGGATCCTCTTGTGCAGTCCAGCCGGGTACTCAGCAACTCCCCGACCCTATCGCCGACCTAAGGGGTGATGCCGATCAGTCCTTCGCACTGCCGATGAACCGATAGGCAGTCGCACCAAGAATCGCACCGACGATAGGCGCTACCCAGAACAGCCAGAGCTGGGTAACAGCCCAGCCGCCTGCAAAGACGGCCACCCCTGTGCTGCGCGCCGGGTTCACGGAGGTATTCGTCACCGGAATGCTGATCAAGTGAATCAGGGTCAAACAGAGACCGATGGCGATGGGTGCGAGGCCCTGTGGTGCACGCTTGTCGGTCGCGCCCATGATGACGAGCAAGAACATCATAGTCATCACGACTTCAGTCAGCAGAGCAGCCGGCAGGGAGTAACCTCCGGGCGAGTAAGCACCATAGCCATTCGAAGCGAACCCTGCAGAAACATCGAAGCCAGCCTTGCCGCTGGCGATGAGAAGCAGGACACCGCCCGCGACAATTGCACCCAGCACTTGGGAGACGATGTAGGGAAGCAGCTTATTCGCAGGGAAGCGGCCGCCCGCCCAGAGGCCAATGGACACGGCCGGATTCAGGTGACATCCAGATATGTGCCCAATGGCGAAGGCCATCGTTAACACGGTCAGACCGAAGGCCAGCGAAACTCCAAGAAGGCCGATGCCCAGACCTGGGAACGCAGCGGCCAGCACTGCGCTCCCGCACCCGCCAAGGACAAGCCAGAATGTCCCGAAGAACTCGGCGCCACATTTCTTCATGGTGATCTCCTTTCAGGTAGATGGTGAACCATGCATGCTTGTGTTGATTGATCTGCTGCCCCAGCCCTTCGCGATGGGCTGGACGAACTACAGCGCACCGGTCTTGTAGTCAGAGCCGGCTAGCAAAGGCGTGATGGCAGGAACGGATCGAGGCGCCTCGTGGGGCTATTTCCCACTCGACAGCTTGCTCTGAGTCTCGAAGAGCTTCAGCCGACGTTCGATCACAGACTCCTGGCGCTCGCTTGTCGTCGTCTGCTTATCCGCCATTTCCTTCTGAGCTTTCAATGTGCGACCCTCAAGCTCACGCATCGCCTGTTGCAATGCAGCCAGCGGCATCTCCGGATTGCCGGAGCCGGCGCTCTTGGCCAGCTCGAGACGCTTCTTCATCAGCTGCAACTCCAGATCATAGGCCGCCTTCGCTGCCGATGCGAAATCCACCTCCGCCTTGACGACATCCAGCTCCGCTTGCCGCAAATCCCGCTGACGCTCCAGCAGGTCCTTCGCCTGCCGCGCGGCCGTCTTCTGGATTTCAAATGCTGCGACATCGGCGTCGCGTTTCTCTTTTTTCGCCAGATCGCGTTTCTTGTCGATAACCTCGATCTCCTTCTCGGCGACATCGACCTTGGCGTCGGACGCGTCCTTCAGGGACTGTGCCACACTGCGCCGAACGTCGGCATCGGACTTGGCCTTCTGGGCATTGTCGATGTCGGCTTGAACCGCATCAGGGGACCGAGTCGGGATGATGACGAGATTGGTATCGACCGTTGGTGCCGCTGTCTGTGCGGGTGCAAGTCCTGGTACTGCCGCACAGACTACGACCAAGAACAGTATGCCGACGGATCGATTCAGAGAACCTGGGTTTGGGACTGTGAGCTTCATGTCTTGATCCTCCTCCCTATTTCAGTTTGACCACATTGCGTTCAAGATCAAGTATGATCCGATTGTCTTCCCAGTCAAGGGCTTCCACTTCTTAAGAATCGTCTCGTGGAGCGGAATTTCAGGATAGCGGCACGAGCACCGGGCACGTTCTGGAATGGCTTCAGACCAATCCCACCGCCCGCCTCAGCCTGTCATCCGACACACGAGCATAGATCTCCGTGGTCGTGATCTGGCGATGGACCAGCGCCCGCTGGATCGATGTCCGTAGACCGCAGGACTTCCGCCCGCTCATTTCGCGTCGCTCTGGGATGCCTGCAACAACTGCATCACAAAGTTGCTATCTCCGGCGTGTGAGATCAGCCAGTGAATGGAGACTCGGCTGGCGGCCGCATCAAACATCCGGCGGTAGATCGGGTAGATGGGGGAAGGCAGCTTATCCTGACCATCCTGTTCAATGTAGCGTTGGAGTTCGTCCCGGCTGAGAGAGCGCTGGCGAGCGCTCCCATTGAATTGCCCCGCGCACCGGATTGCCAGACCCTCGAAGAACCAACGCGGTCCCATTCCATCCTCTGAACCGAACAGATCCACGGCAATGAGCGCGTGGATACGATGCGCGAGTTCATGCACCAGCAGCTTGCGGTACTCGTCTTCGCTCCACTTCTTGGCGCCGTACAGTTTTGAGAAAATGGCTTTGTAAGCAGCGGGAGCGACGGCAAGCAGGATGTGCCCGTTCACAGTGCCGCCAAACGTCTTCGGAACGCTGGCCTCGGGCACTCCGAATCGTGCGGCGCAGTGTGTCCGCGCCGCCGCGACAGTCGCGAAAATATAGGCGCTGTCGATCACACTGTCCGCATTGATGCTGAAGCCATGTCGTGCGAAGAACGAGGCAGCGGAATCGATGGCTGCATTGACTTCAGCTGTCAGCTCTGACCGACGTAGTTCAAGACTCGGGGGAAGGATGATCGAGACGTGGACAGCCGTTTTCAGACTGTCCGATGCGGCCAGCGCCTGGAAGACGGGTCCGAGGGTGATAGACAAAACCGAAGCGGCGAGAACGACAACGATCCAAGTTGGTCGGCCGCCTTGCTTCACGTTGGCATTCATGCCTTTCCCCTCACAGGCTCTGGCCACGGATGATTGCAGCTTGGGCAGTAACAGTAGGGCGTTACGCCAGCCTCAATGTCGCACCTCCCATGCGAAATCTCACCTGTCCAGATCTTCTCATCCAAGCTGGGGTCAGGATAACCATGGAGGATTCGCCTTGCAGCGATCTCGCCACGCTTCGCGCACCACTTCGACCGACGAGTCATGCCCCAAGGAACCGTTGTGAGGTGCGCCGATCAAGCAGATGCTACCGCATGTCGTAGCCTGTCATCCGACACCCGCGCATAGATCTCGCTGGTCGTGATCTGGCGATGCCCGAGTGCCCGTTGCACGAGGTACAGGTCACCCGTCTTCTGGTACAGCCGGGTGGCGAAGGTATGGCGGAGGGAGTGGACTGAGAAAGGGCGGGTGATTTCCGCCTGCTTGAGCCACCGGGCGAAGTTCAGCTGGATCTGTCGTCCGCCCAGCCGTTGGCCCGACTTGGACCGAATCAGCGGCACACCGGGGCTTCGTGGAGCATGCAGGTCGTCAGACATGTTGGACCGGTTGGCATTCCAAGCTGAGACACTCTTCGCCGACAGGCAAGGGGGTCGAAAAAGTAGGGCACACCTGCAACTTGGCGGAAGTAAGAACGTATCTGGCTGCATGGTTATTAAATGGCGCCCCCGCAGGAAGCTCATACTCATCGGTTCATCAGTGATCCTGCTCATCATTATCCTCTTCCTTGCGTTCGGTCGTTCCGGCGACAAACGCACAGCAGTCCAGACGGATATTGCCGTGGCCGAGAACATCACGGAACTGGTGAACGCATCCGGTCGCATTCAACCTCAGACCAAGGTCAATATTGTCGCCGAAGTCTCAGCCGAGATTCGGCAACTGCATGTGCGTGAAGGAGATCGCGTCGCCAAAGGGCAGCCCTTGCTGCTATTGGACACGGTTCAACTGAAATCGGATGTCGCACAGTCCCGCTTCTCTTTAGATGAACTGACCTCTCGAACCGCGTCGGCCAAGGCAGAGCGGGAACGAGACAGACTCGAGGCTGAGCGGCAGGAAAAGCTCTTCGCGCAGAAGCTCACCTCCGAGACGGTGTTTACCAATGCCAAGCTCGCCTGCGAACGCAGCAAAGCCGAGTTCGATGCGATGGAGGCCCAGGTCAAAACCGGCCGGGCGCGTCTGGAAAAGACGATGGACAATCTGCGCAAGACGCAGATCGTTGCTCCCATGGGCGGTGTCATTACGAAGCTGAGTGCGGAAGTTGGTGAGATATCGCAGGCGCAGACTTCGTTCACGCAGGGACAGACATTGATGACCATTGCTGATTTGTCAGTCTTTGAAGTCGAAGTTGACGTCGATGAGACTGAAGTCGCCAAGGTGCGTGTCGGCCAGGCTGCGAAGATTCGAGTCGATGCCTTCCGCGATACGTCCTTCGCCGGTGAAGTCGTCGAGGTTGGCAATTCCGCTACCATCTCCGGGCAGGGCACCGAGAGTTACACGACCAGTTTCAGAGTCAAAGTCCGGTTTGGCGACATGAGCCCCGCGGTGCGTCCAGGCATGTCGGCCTCGGTTGACATCACCACGGCCAGCGCCGACAATGCGCTGCTGGTTCCTTACGCATCCGTTGTAAGGCGTGAATTCGATCCGGATTCCTTGAAGAAAGCCGAGAAGACGGTCTCCGAGTCGGGCGCGATCGCGACCGCCGAGGCGGCGTCGGACTCCAGTGATGGCGCTGCCAAATCGGCCCCACCCGCTAAGAAAAGCAAAAAGATCCGCAAGACCGGCGTGTTCGTCGTGAAGGACGGCAAAGCCCAGTTCCATGAAATAACGACTGGAATCGCGGACGAGCGCAACATCGCCGTGCACTCCGGTGTCGCGGAAGGCGATACCATCGTCTCCGGATCTTTCCAGACACTGCGCCGCCTCAAAGACGGCGAGATGGTAAGGGTCGACAATCCCTCACCCGGCAGCCCGCCAAAGAAGGCGCAGTAACGCGCTAATCTCCGTACTCCCATGGTCTTCCTGGCGCTAATCAAGGAATCGCTGGCGGCGCTCTGGGCCAACCGCCTGCGTTCGTTCCTAACCATTCTTGGCATGGTCTTGGGAGTCACCTCCGTGACCACCATCGTTTCCACGGTGGAGGGCGTGCAGAAGGACATGGTGCGGGCCTTCGACTCGATGGGGCCGAACACCTTCATGGTCTCGCGCATTGGTTTCGCCATCGACATGAAGCAGTACCTCGAGCGTTTGCGGCGCAAGAAGCTCAACCGCGGACTCATCGATCCGATTCGTGAAGGGTGTCCCGACTGCGCCGAAATCGGCGCCGAGGGTTACGGGAGTGACCACCTCAAATATGGTTCAGCCAACCTGAGCTGGGTCCAGATCACGGGCGAAACACCCAACATGCTGGCCATCCGCGAAAAGGACGTCGCCGAAGGTCGCTATCTCTCCTGGGAAGATGACTACCGGCGGGGCAAGGTGGCGTTCATCGGGGCGATCGTGCAGGAAAAGCTCTTTCCCAATGAGGACCCGATCGGCAAAAGGATGCGCATCGGGGCAAATGAATTCACCGTGATAGGCGTCGCCGAGAAACTGGGTGGCTTGTTCGGTTCGGATGCGGATGAGTTTGTCTCGATTCCGTTGTCAACGCACCAGATACTCTACCCCAAGCCGGGCAATCCCGTCAACCTCGTGATTCGCGCCTCCTCGCTCGAGCGGCGCGAAGAGGCGATGGATCAGGTGCGCGTGATCCTGCGGACGATACGCCGCGTCGATTACGAGAAGGATGATGACTTTGAGATCTTCACTCCCGATGCCATCCTGAGTTTCATCAACAATATCACGCGCGCCTTCCGCGTGCTTTTGGTGTCGTTGCCCCTGTTGTCGATTGTGATTGGCGGGATCGTCATCATGAATATCATGATGATTTCGGTCACCGAGCGCACGCGCGAGATCGGCATCCGCAAGTCGATCGGCGCCCGACGCGCGCACATCGTCGCGCAGTTCCTGTACGAATCGCTGCTTCTGTCCCTGATCGGCGGCCTGCTCGGGGCGGCGCTTGGGATCGTACTGGGCAACACGATCCTGACGTCACTGCTGGATATTCACGTCTCGGCGACGGCGCTGGGGCTGGCGCTGGGACTTGGAATATCCACTGGTGTCGGGTTGTTCTTCGGCATCTACCCGGCGATCAAAGCGTCGCGTATGGATCCGATTAAGGCGCTCTCCTATGAATAGCCGGTTCAAATCGTGGCCCGATATGGTCGAGGGCATGCGTCTGGCGATGGACGCCGTCCGCACCAACAAGTTCCGCTCGATCATGACGATCATCGGCGTCATGATCGGAGTCGGCGCCGTGATTCTGGTCAACACGATCATGGATGGGTTTACGCAATACACCTACGAGTCCATCGATAAGATCGGCCGCAACGTGATGTATATCACACAGTGGAGCGGCCATGAGGATTGGGATAATCTGACCGAAGAAGAACGGCGCCGCAAGCCGATCACGATGGCTGAGGCAATCGCCATCCGCGACATGTGCCCCCTGGTCGGCGCCATCGCTCCGCAGAAGAGTGCGCGCAACAACATCCTGAAATACGAAGAAAAGGAAATCCGCACACCTGACGATTTTCGCGGCACCTGGCCCGAGTGGGTCGATGTCATGGCGCGCGAGATCACCCATGGCCGGTCCTTCGATCAGCAGGACATGGCCCGCGAAGCGATGGTCATTGTCATTGGTCCCGAAATCGCCGATGCGCTGTTTGACTCTCGCGAGGAAGCCGTGGGGAAGGACATTAGGGTCAATGGCTACAAGTTTCAGGTGATCGGCGTCATGGAGCGGATTGAGGATTTCTTTAATATCAGTGAAAACGACTTCGCCTTCATTCCAATGACGACGTTCGAGCGGCTCTATCCCAAGGAGAAGGAAGTTGAACTGCTGGTCAGCGCCGCTTCTCGCCAGACATTTGACGAGGCGTATGATCAAGTCGTCAATGCCCTCCGTCGTGTGCGCAAACTTCGGCCGGAGGACGAGAACAACTTCGGTGTGGAGACGCAGGATCGATTCAAAGATCAAGTCGGCGACATCACGGGCAAGGTCCATCTTGGTGCTACGGCTGTCGCCTGCGTGGGCTTGATGGTGGGCGTGATCGGCGTGATGAATATCATGCTCGTCGCCGTGACGCAGCGCACACGGGAGATCGGCCTCCGCAAGGCCGTCGGGGCGCGACGCGCCAACATCCTTTTCCAATTCCTCGTTGAAGCCGCCACACTCACCGGTATGGGCGGAGTCGTTGGCATCATCCTCGGTGCCTCGGCCGGTCTGCTGATTACATCAATTCTCCACTGGCACTATTCTTTCTCACTGCTCTGGATGATGATCGGTCTCGTCCTCTCAGTTGGCACCGGAGTCATTGCCGGCCTATACCCCGCCTGGCGCGCCGCCAAGGTCGATCCGATTGTGGCCCTGCGGTACGAGTAGAGGAATCAGACCATGGCCACGGCCTCACGCAGCGCGTTGTCCCCTACCTTCGCGTAGATCTCTGTCGTCGTAATCTGCCGGTGCCCCAGCGCCCGCTGGACGAGGTAGAGGTCGCCGGTTTTCTGGTACAGCCGAGTTGCGAAGGTATGGCGGCAAGAATGGACCGAGAAGGGGCGGGTGATCCCCGCCTGCTTGAGCCACCGTGCGAAGTTCAGCTGAATCTGCCGCTCACCCAGCCGTTTGCCCGACTTAGAGCGCATCAACGGCAGGTTGGGGCCACCGTAGGCTTCAGAGGGGCTTTCACGGAGGTAGGCGGCCAACATGGCGCACAGCCCGGGATTGAGGAACACCCGCTCCTGTGCGCCGCCCTTTGCTCGGATGTGCAGGGTGCCGGTCTGGAGATCGATGTCTCCCACATTCAGCCCCACCAGCGATCCGAGCCGGATGCCGGTTCCGAGCAGCACCTCCAGAATCAGCCGGTCGCGGGCGGCGAAAGGGCTGGTGGACCCGGTTACAACTGCCCTCAGCTTCCGAATCTCGGACTCAGCCAGCGTTGACGGCTCCTTT
>JAGVEK010000367.1 GCA_020058315.1 Candidatus Zixiibacteriota bacterium | reverse complement strand
TGGAAATCGAGAGGACGACCTGGGTCGGCATCGGCAGTTCTGCGCCCAGTCCCGAGAACATCTTGGCGAATACAGGCACGATCCAGGTCAGCATGACAAAGGTCACCAGGAATGCAACCACGACGATCACCGCCGGATAGACCATCGCTCCGCGCACCTTGCGGATCAGTGCATCGGCCTTCTCACGATAATTGGCCAGCCTGACCAGGATGGTATCGAGTGCGCCTCCTACTTCCCCGGCCTCGACCATGTTGACGAATAGGTCATCGAAGATCTTCTTGTGTTTGGACAACCCCTCCGCCAGCGTCGAGCCGCTGGAGACCGACTCTTTCACCTGTGCCACGACGCGCCGCAGTTCGGCCGAATCCATCTGCTTGGAGAGGATGTCGAGGCACTGAACCATCGGCAGTCCGGCTCCGATCATCGTGGCGAACTGGCGGGTAAATCGGGAGATCTCGATCTTCTTGACGCCGGTGCCCAGCCGGAACTTGAGCTGTGACGGCTTCTTGCTGACGTTGGCGATCATGATCTTCTTGCGGCGCAGCAGCCGTTCAAGATCGGCGCGGCTTTTGGCGCGCAGTTCTCCGGCCACCGCAGTGCCGGCGAGCGTCTTCCCTTTGTATTCAAACAGAGGCATGTCAACCTCCTACCGTTGCACGGTCGCGGGCACCCGAAAGCACCTGACTGCGCTGGATCATTTCATTGATCTCCTGCGGGTTGGAGGACCGGCTAACCGCGTCCCCCATTGTCAGCTTCCGCGCCAGATACAATTCCGCCAAAGATTGATTCATCGTCCGCATTCCAAATTTCTGACCGGCCTGGATCAGGCTGTAAATCTGGTGAATCTTGTCATCACGGATGACCGCCCGGATGGCCGGAGTACAGATCATAACCTCGAGGGCCAGCACACGCCCCCCTCCGACGCGCGGGATCAATTGCTGGGACACGACAGCCTGTAAGACGAATGACAGAGTGACACGAATCTGCTCCTGCTGATTGACCGGAAATACATCGACAATCCGGTTGATCGATTCGGCGCAGGAGTTGGTGTGCAAAGTCGCAAAGGCCAGATGCCCAGTCTCAGAAATCCGCAGTGCGGACTCCACCGTCTCCAAATCGCGCATTTCGCCGACCAGCACGACGTCCGGATCCTCACGAAGGGCATATTTCAACGCCGATGAGAACGATGAAGTGTCGGAGTAAACTTCGCGCTGATTCACAAGTGAGCAGTGGTGCCGATGCAGGTATTCGATGGGGTCCTCGACGGTGATGATGTGGCAATATCGCTCACGGTTGATCTTGTCGATGAGCGCCGCCAGAGACGTGGACTTGCCGGAACCGGTCGGCCCGGTGACCAGGACCAGTCCGCGAGGCAGGTTGGCCAGATCGCTGACCACACGAGGCAGCCCCAGTTCCTCGAATGTGCTGATACGGAATGGAATCTGCCGGATCGCCACCGCCACGTTGCCCCGCTGGACAAAGACGTTGCAGCGAAAGCGGCTGAGGTTCTCGATCCCGAAGGACAGATCCAGCTCCCAGCTCTCCTCGAATTTCTTCCGCTGCTTCTCGTTCATGATGCTGTAGGCGAGCTTCTTGGTCTCCTCGGCCGTCAGCGGCTCCATCTCGGTTCGCACCAAGCGCCCATCAATGCGCAACTGTGGGGGGGATCCCACAGTCAGGTGCAGATCCGAGGCCTTGCGCTGATGCGTCAGTTCAAGCAGTTCTCTCAAGGTCACCATAGTCTCAGTGTCTCTCCGGGAACAGATTCACCACCCACCACATTCCTGTCGCGCCCTTTTATTGATTATCGGCTGCGGCGGGGTGCCTCTTGACGCAAATGGCTCAGGCGGATTCTGCGAGAACCTGTTCGATGGGGATTTGCCCCAATTTCATCTTTCCCACGGCCGCTGAGCGCAAAGTGAGCATTCCCTCTTTGATCGCCTGCTGCCGGATTTCATCGACCGAGGCGCTGTCCAGGATCATCCGCTCGATGACCGGAGACATCGGCATCACTTCGAATATTCCAGTTCGCCCCGACAATCCTGTGTGGTTGCATTCCGCACATCCGGCACCGGCGTAGATGTGGAGGTCTTTTGCTTCATCGTCCTCCAACCCCAGTGCCACCTGATGTTCCGGGGTGACTTCGATCTCCTTGCGGCAGTGCAGGCAGATCTTTCGCGTCATCCGCTGGGCCATGATTAGCTTGGTGGCAGACGCGACCAGGTAGGGCGGAATCCCCATATCAATCAGACGATTGATCGAAGAGGGTGCATCGTTGGTATGGAGCGTGGAGAACACCAGGTGCCCTGTTAATGCAGCCCGGATCGCAATCTCGGCCGTCTCACCGTCGCGAATCTCGCCCACCATCACAATGTCGGGATCTTGACGCAGAAAAGATCTCAGTGAGGCCGCGAATGTCAGCCCGATGTCGCTGCGGACCAGCACCTGGTTGATTCCGTCGAAATTGAACTCCACCGGATCCTCGGCCGTCAGGATATTGACTTGAGGTTCATTCAGTGTCTTCAGGGCTGAATAGAGAGTCGTGGTCTTCCCCGATCCGGTCGGTCCGGTCACTAGGACCATCCCGTACGGCAGACTGATGGCATGGCGGAAATTGTCCAATGCCAGTTCCGGGAATCCCAGTTGCGTGAGATCGGCCATCAGCGATTGGGGATCGAGGATTCGCATGACCACCTTCTCGCCGAAGATGGTGGGGAGCACCGAGACACGAAGATCGACAGCCCGGCTGCCGACCTTGACCTTGATCCGACCATCCTGGGGCAGGCGACGCTCAGAGATGTCCAGTTCGGCCATAATCTTGACTCGAGAAACGATCGCGGCGCGATACTTGAATGGCAGCGGTTCTGTCTCATGCAGCACACCATCGATCCGGTAACGGACGCGGACCCGTTTCTCGTATGATTCGATATGAATGTCGGAGGCACCCCGTCTGATGGCTTCCATGATGATGCCATCGACGAGCTTGACCAGTGGTTTGTCCTGAACCTGGGAACGCAGATCCGACTCATCGACCGTGTCAGCGGTGTCGATGACCTGCAGTCCCCCTTCATCTTCCAGCCCTTTGAGGAGATCGCCGATCCCGCCGCTGTCCCTGTAGTACTGATCGATCGCCCTGCTAATCGCTCGTTCGGGGGAGATCGCGGGCTGAATAGTGCAGCCGGTGATGAACTTCAGCGCGTCCAAGACATAAATGTTGTGGGGATCGCTGATCGCCACGATCAACGTCTTGTTCAGCTTGGAGATGGCAATCACATTGAAGCGGCGCGCAATATCGAGCGGGATTACTTTGACGATTTCGGTGTTGAGTTCGACATCGGACAGCCGCAGGGCGCCGATGTTTAACTGACGGCCGATGAAATGCGTGAGTTCGTCCTCGTCCGCAACCGCGCCCATGCGCACCAGGATGTCGGCGAACTTCTCGCTGCTGGTTTTTTGCCGATCGAGAGCCTGGGCCAGTTGATCAGGGGTGATCTTCCCAGCCTTGACCAGCATATGGCCGAGTTCTTGGGACATGTTTTCTCGTATGATACGCGGACAAACCGCCGTGAGAGGCCGCAGGCCGTCAGCGGGACGTAATCAGGCGATCCTATTCCTTGAAGACTGCATCGATTTTCGACACTGCCGACCGGGTGAACTCAGGATCCATGGCCGGCTCTTCCTGGCCTCCTGTAACGGTCAGAATCTCTTTGAGACGGTCGCCGGTTTCCTTGGCGTACAAACGTACCATCCCGATCGTGGTGCGATCGTCAAACACGACCGCGAGTATGCACCGTTCTCCGACGATGGATACATGGATGTGATCCTTCTTGCCCTGGTGAAACAACACCGAGAACTCCGGTTCACCGACGAGACGGGCGATTTCCTTGGTCGAAGCGAAACTTCCCGCCAGCAGCGCTGAGAGCGCGGTGGTATCGAGCGTCTGAGTGAATCCCTGACGCGTGATCAGGTGACCGTCCTTATCGACCAGAAGGGCGCATTTCGCCTCGGCCTTCTTGATCATTCGCAACAAGGCGGCGTTGATCTGATTGACCTGCTCTTCGAATACGACGAATGAGTGCGACGGCATCGGTCACCTCCTAACGACCGGACAACCAATCCAGCAGGCGCCCCCAGAATGAGCGCTGCCGGGTCCGAATACGCAAACTGGGTTGAGCGGCCATGATAACACGACCGCGGGGCGACATTGGACGAGACGCGGAAGATCCATCGATCGGGCCGGAATCTCCGGCCACACCGATCTCGACGTGCCGGTTGTTTTTGGGCTGAGACACGGCCACCGCAGACGCCGACGACCACTCTTTGGATCCACCTGCAGGCACCGCGGCATCCGACTGGCGGGCCGTTTCAGCGCCGACAGGCACAGGTGGCGTGAACCCACCGAGCGCCGGTGCGGCTACCCCGTCGCCCATCTGCGGGACGCCATCCGGCGAGACAGCAGTTCGCCGTTTGGTCTGCTCCAGAACCATCTTGGTGATGCGCTTCAGCGTGTCGAAGACTCCGATCCCGCTGACCGCAGACGCCTCCGCAAAGGGCCAACCTGACGGGTTCAAC
>JAGVEK010000384.1 GCA_020058315.1 Candidatus Zixiibacteriota bacterium | reverse complement strand
CGGTTGGCTTCGCGCCACATTCACGGCCCGCTTGCCCAAGCCCGCGCGTTCCCTGATCCTCGGCTACCTGTTGGGTGACACCGATCAGCTTGCCCCCGGCGTCATTACCGCATTCCGGGATTCGGGGACCCTTCACCTTTTGGCCGTTTCCGGGGCGAATGTCTGGTTGATAGTGGGGCTTTTCTACTGGCCCCTGCGGCTTCTGCGCGTGCCACGGTGGCCACGCGCGATAATTCTCATCGTGCTCGTAGTCGCATTCAGTTTTCTGACACGAAATGAACCATCGGTGGTTCGTGCGTCGCTCATGGTCGCGTTCATTCTTCTGGGGCGGTTGCTGTATCGACCAGTGAGCTTGCTCAATGCAGTTGGGGCTTCAGCGGTGGTCATACTCATTGCCGCTCCATCCCAGCTCTTTCGGCCCGGCTTCCAACTGTCGTATGCGGCCGTGATCGCGATCGCCGTGGCGGGCCAGCGGGTGATCAGACTGTTTCAGTCGATGCGACCCAGATGGACGCGGGCGATCGTGCTTGCCGCTTCCTCGTCAGTCGCCGCAACGGTGGCCACCGCTCCGATTGTCGCCTGGCACTTCGGGACGGTCTCTCTTGTCTCACTGGTGGCCAATCTGGCCATGATCCCTCTGGCGGCAGCGGGTCTGTACACCTGTCTGGCGGTTGTCCTTCTGTCAGTCTTTTCCTCAGTTGCTGCCGGGTGGATGGCCCACCCGGCGGCGCGGATCTTAGAGCTGTCATCGCAGATGGCATCGATGTTTGCGCAGATGCCGGGATCTCATTTGGCATGGCCCGACCCGTCACCAATTTGGGTCATTCACCTCTACTTGGCGGGAGTGCTGGCAATCAACTGGAGGCATCGCTACCGCTGGGTTCGCCCAACGGTTTGGTACGCCGTCGCTATTGTGACCGTCCTAATCTCCGGAAGCCTGCTGCGGCCCCGTGTCCCCATCATCACTCTGGCGTACCTTGATACCGGCGCCACCCGAATTGCAGCGTTCAGCCATCCTGACGGGAGCCTCGTCTGGCTGGCCGATGATCCAGGGGTCGATGATGGTCTGAAACAATGGGTGATTGAGCCATTCGTCCGCGCACAGATTGGTGGAATCACAACTGAACGCGTCCTTCCCTGGCGGCGCACTGATTCTTCGGACACAACTCATGAACGGACAGTCCTCGGACGATCGAAGTTCCCCGCCCCTGCTTGGCGACGGTATCTGTCGGTTCTCGATCCACCGGCTGGCGGGCAAAGGGTCTGGGCCGACCGGATTTCCTGGGCGCGCGATACGGTCTTCTGTCTGAGGGACTACCCGGTCACCCCCCCAGGCGCAGACTGGCTCGATTCGGTTCTGGGGCGGGGACAGACGCTCGTTCTGCCGGAGGCTGCGCCGGATCGAGTATTGCGACAACTTCTCGATCATCTCGCCCCTCGTCACGTGATCCTGTTTGGATCAGGCAGCCCTTGGCGCGATGCTGAACAGGGGCTCGAGCGCTGGCGAATGCGCTACCCGGGAATCGAGTTCTTCTGTACCGCGACACACGGGTGTGTTGTCATCGGACTTCGCCCGGACTCGCTGACGATCACCCCGACCATCAGAGAGATTACCTGGGAGCACGCCTCCCCAGGGTAAAGCCTGATCCCCTTGCCCCCGATAATGATACATGGTGGCCTGCCGTGCGGCCACCATGGGGTTGCGCATGGGGTTCACAGGGAATCTAAAGACACTCTCTTTTGGTGACATCCTCCAATTGATTTCCACTGGGAAGAAGACTGGTGTGCTGCAGATACTTCGCGCGAATTGCGCGAAGAAGCTCTACTTCCGCGGTGGGAACATTATCACCGCCGCATCGCATCCCTCCACGATTGAGGAGCGGCTCGGCCAGGTGCTGACACGGAAGGGACTGCTTTCACCCGAAGATCTCGACAAGGCCCTGAAGAAGCACAAATCATCGGGCAAACGTCTCGGGCAGGTCTTGATCGACTCAGGGCTTCTCGAACGTGCCGTCATCCTCGATTCGCTGCGCGCGCAAGTCGAGGAGGTCGTCTACAGCGTTTTCGCGTGGACGGAGGCAGAATTTCGTTTTCTCGACGATGAGATTCCGGATCCGACGCAGATTCTGGTGGATCTTAATACGATGAATGTCATGATGGAGGGCGCGCGCCGATTCGACGAGTATGCGGAGGTCGCGCACGATCTTCCGCCCGGCGAGACCATCCTCCGGATGTGCCCCGTTCCTCGCCTCGAACAGCCCAGCATAGTCTTGAGCGCGGATGATGTTGAGATCCTGGCTGCTGTTGACGGTGAGCGCAGTCTCATGGAAATTCTCAGCACTGCTTCCAACGGCGAGTACAGCGCGTCGAAATCGCTGCACAAGCTTGTCCAGTCGAAACTTGTGGAACCCTGTCCCACCGCCGCTGAGCGCGGCCGGCGCCGTATCGAAGAGGACCAGGTGTACGATCTGATCTACCGGCTGTACTCGCACGCTTTGCAGACGCTCCACAAGGCGCTCGTTGAACAGCTTGGGATGGTCGGGGAGCGACTTTTCGCCGCCGTGCCCGACGGGTGGGACGCCGACAAGCCGGAATTACTCAACATTCTCACTGCAGGAGCTGACGGTTCCGAAGAATCATTCCGCAAAGAGACTGCCCACATCGCCGAGTCTATCCGTTTGCATCGTGTCCTGGCCTTGGCGAACTGTCTTTTGTCGGAGAAGGTGCGGACGCTAATCGACCGGCTGGGTCCGCGTTTGGCAGGCCGTATCGTCAGCGGGATCCAAAAGGATCTGACTTTCCTGCTGGCTCAAAAGCGCAACCTCGCCGATAAATACGATGTCAGCAGGGAATTCCGGCAGGCCCTGCAGGGAGTGTGAGCCAATGATAGCAGAACTCCTGATATCGATTCTGCATGTCAGCGGTGCTGGAACAGGCACGCTGGTGCAGTCTTCCAGTGCGCAAGCGAGTCAGCCTGCAGGAGCCGGCTTTTCGGCTGGCACTCTGATTCTTTGCATCCTGATGCTTCTCATCCTGATTGCGTGCGCTCTGACCGCCTTCAAGATCTACGTGGCAATTCGAGGGGGGAAGATCGCCCAGGGATGGCTGTGGTTCGTTGCTGGCTTCGGGCTCCTTGGGCTGGCCCAACTCGTATTGTTTGCGGCACAAACGGGATTTCTTCCCGTCTCACAAATGTGGGGCGATTCCTTGCGTGCGATTGCGCTGATCGCCTTCCTCGTTGGTACCGGCCGCCTGCGAAAACTCCTGACTTAGACCGGCCTGTCTGTCGCGACGGCCTCACATCAGGATCGGAGGGTCACGACATCTTCCGGTAACATTGCCGCGCGTGCAAGATGACTCAAATGGTGGGTAAAGTTCCCTTGTGATGGCGTCGATATCAACAAATGTGATATGGGGATAGCCCCTGTCGTACGGGCGGACGCGAGGCTATCACGTGGGTTTGTGTTCCAAGGTTCTGAATGATCAACGTCGCTGAATTAGACGAGCGCATCGATCGTTGCCTGGCCATTCTGGCGGACAACCCGCATTCACAGGTCTTTGCCGCGCTTGCAGAGGCCTACCGAAGACGAGGTGAATTCGGGCGGGCATTCTCTGTCTGCAAGAGCGGACTGAAGCATCACCCCGATTATGCTCCGGCCCATGTCGTCCTGGCGAAGCTCTACTTGCATCAAAAAATGCTTCCAGATGCCCTGAGCTCGCTGATGCGTGCAGTGGAACTCGATGGCCCGACTCGTGTCACCGACATCCTGGAAGCGGAGATCCAACTCGCGCTCGGAGATGTCAAGGCTGCCCAGACTGTCTTGGAGAGGTTGCGGATAACCGATCCGGGCAACTCGGCCCTCCCGGACCTGATCGGGCAGGTGAAACGGTTGCGTTCGGATCTTGCGGCTCCAGTCGTGGCGGCCCCGGTCGAGCCGACACCTCAACCCTGGCCACGGGCGAACGCAGACGCCCGGCCGGCGCCCGACTGCGCAGACTGGCCGACTTGGGTCAAGACTCTCGGAGTTCTGCGCGACGTTGATTTCGTGTTCGTGTCGGATGTTCAAGGCCGCATAATCGCGAAGTATCCTGAATCAGATGCCGCTCAGACGCGAGTCGATACTGTCCTGTCCATGCTGCGGGAAATCACTGCTCAGTTCCCCCAAGGAGTGTGGGGAAGTGTCTGTGAGATACGGATCGAAACGGGCCACGGCGATGTCTGGGTGAACCGGTTAGGCGACACGGTCGTTGGGCTTGCAGGTCTGTCGAATTTGAAGTTCGGCGAGACACGCCGGCGCGGACTTGATCTCGCTGCACGAGTCCAAGATCAGCCATCCGTTCTCGATGCATCGACAGTGGCGGAGTCGTGAGCGGATCGGTGATGAGTGTGACGATAAGGAGTCTGGGTGGGAAGGAAATTAACCATGCGGCGATATGACAGGAACAGAACGCCCGGGGCCACGAGTGCGGTCGTCCGCCAGACGATTCTCCTGACCGGTGCCCTCTCAGTACTGCCGTTGCTGCCCTACCCGAGCACGCTGGGACTGGGCACCTTGGGTGTCCACCCCTGGCTGGGACTGGTTGAGGCCGGGCTGTACCTGGGCTTCCTTTCGATTCTCGCGCGATGGCTGACTGTGCCACAGCTCATAGCCGGAGCGATACTTAGTGTTGTGTACCGCAATCTGCTGGGTGCCACGTGCGGGACGCTGATGGCGGTGAGCAACAATGCGCCTTGGGGACAGTCGGTTGTGATCGCCTCTTGGACGTACCTTCCCGCTTTGCTTCTGCATTTTCTGACCGCGCCGCTGGTCATGCACTCATTGCTGAAGGAGCTCTTTGGCGGGGAGATTCATCGCGGCTCCAATATGGCACACGCGACGGTCCGCGGCATGGCCCCCCGCAAGGTCAATGGTCCGAGCCGCCCCGACAGCGGTCCCCGGGTTGTTCACGGAGTGATCTCCGCGCGAACGACCCCGCACCACGTGCCCAGCCTGGACGACGCAGTGGCGTATGCCGGTGAATATGATGGTGTGCGCATGTGCTGGATGGCCGACCAGGATGGACTGCCGCTCGCCGTGTGGCAGAGACAGGAATATACCGGAAGCGCGGATTTCTGGGCGCCGATATCCCTGGAAATTGTGGAATTCGACCGGCGCTGCCTCTCGGTGGGGGGAGACGTTCGTCCGCTCCGGGTTGAGGTTCGAACGGACGCGGGGCGAATCATTTTGGAAACAGCCGGAGAATTCTGGTTGGGTGTGCTGACCGACCGGGACACCGACGAACTCATCGGTCTGCGTCTTTCCCAATCACGTGACATGATTCTTAAACATCTCCAGGAGCGGCGTGCCCAGTACGCGGGGCTGCAGGAGGCTCGTTATGTATGAAGTCCTGACACAATTGAACAAGACGAACGGAGTAACCGGCAGCATGGTGGTCGGCAGCGACGGAATTGTGATTGCAGCCGATCTCAACAGCCAGATCGAGGATGATACGGTCGGCGCGATGGCATCGTCGATTGTCGCGACCGTGCGCCGGTCACTGGACAATCTCGGGAGCGGTGAATTCTCCCAGATTACAGTCGAAGCCGACAAGCGCAAGATGTTCCTGGCGGACGCGGGGATTGGCACTCTCGTCGTGACAACCGAGCCGCGCGTCAACATTGGTTTGGTGCGGCTCGAAATCCGCAACGCGATCAATGAGTTGCGCAACGCCTGAGCGGGCGGCCGACAGCGATTGCCAAGGGCCGTGGGGAATTGACAGCGAATGGTAACGATCAATTACGCGTTTCGTGAGATCAGTTGTAAGATCGTGTATTATGGTCCCGGTCTATCGGGCAAGACGACGAATCTTCAGTATGTGCACGATCGGGTTCCGTCGAAGTCCCGTGGGGATCTGATCAGTCTTGCGACCGAGGCCGACCGGACTTTGTTTTTCGATTTCCTTCCGATCCATGTCGGCGATATCGCCGGTTTTGCGACGAAGTTCCAGTTGTACACAGTTCCCGGGCAGGTCTTCTACAACGCCACCCGCAAACTCGTCCTGCGCGGCGTTGATGGAATCGTCTTCGTCGCCGACTCGCAGGCCGCCAAGATGGATGAGAACATCAAATCCTTGTCGAACATGTTTGAAAACCTGCAAGAGAATGGCATCGACGCCGCCGACATTCCGATCGTCATCCAATACAACAAGAGAGATCTGCCGGATATCGTTTCGATCGAAGATCTCCAGAAACAGTTGAACCCATCAGGTTGGCCCTTT
>JAGVEK010000054.1 GCA_020058315.1 Candidatus Zixiibacteriota bacterium | reverse complement strand
GATGTGATCGCTCCAGCTTTGGTGATCCACTTGCACAGAATGCCCCACACAAACGGTCCGAGGAAAGCCGCACCCATCGCACCCCATGAAATCGACAGAATCGACACTATAGTGGCGGGCCGGATATACGCGAGAACGACCGACACGCAGACAAAGAAGACGCTGCACAGCCGCATCAACAGAGTTAGTCTGCTGTCCGACACTTTCGTGTTGATGAACCCCGCGTAGAGGTCTTTCACCACCGACGAACTTGAAATCAGCACCAGTGCTGCCAGAGTCGACATCGATGCCGACAGAATCAGAAGCAGCATCAGGGTGGCCAGCGAGGCGGGGACAACTTTGGTCAGAAGTTCCGGCATTAACGCGTCGAAGATAGGCTTGCCCTCGTGAAAGGCGGCTGGCGTGTTTTCGGCCGTCAGAAAGACCCGTATGGACGCGCCCGTGAAGTAGGCGGGTATGGCGATCAGCAGAGAGAAGAGTGTCGAGGCGACCATGCCAATCCGGATTGCCTGGCGATCCTTGATCGCATAGAATTTCTGCACCAACTGGGGCATGGCGTACGGGGCAACGCTGGTGAGGAATACCAGTGAGAACAAAGGCCACAATCCAGGCGGGCCGACCGATTGTGTCAGTCTTGGGTCGATGGTCCGCAGTCCTGCCATCAACGCGTTCAAACCACCCGCGGTGACGATGGTGCTGACCAATAGGACAAACGCGCCTGCCGCCATGATCATGCCGAAGATGACATCGATCATCGTCATCGACTTATAGCCGCCCATGACGACGTACAAGGCGGTGAATCCCCCCATGAAAAACAGGGCGAGCGAGTACTCGATGCCGAAATTGACTTTGAACAGGTACGACAAACCGATGAAGACCGCGGCGGAGTAGGGAACCAGAAATACAAAGATGGCCGCCGAACTGTAGAGTTTGAAACCGCGGCTGACATAGCGTTTCTCAAAGTACTCGGGCATGGTTTGGACCTTGTAATTCAGCGACATCTGCTTGATCCGGTTGCCCAGGAGCCACCAGACACCCAGCACTCCCACCACCGCGTTTCCCAAGGCGATCCACAATCCGGAGAGTCCGAAGTCCCAGCCGATTTTTCCCGCAAAACCGATGAACAACACGGCGGAGAAGTATGCCGCCCCGTAGGTGAATGCGGTCATGTAGGGACCGATCGTGCCGCCGCCGAGGAAGTAATCAGCGAAACTCCGGGTCTTGCGCAGACCCAGAATGCCGACCGTGATGATCATCAACGCGAATGCGGAGATGATGAGGGTCTTCAATAGCATTCGACCTCCCGCTCAGAAGCGAAGCATCATTTCCATCCGCACCCAGCCGTAGCAGTCAGCGTCGGCGAAGTAGAAATCGCCCGGGGCGAATTTTTCGAATAGGAAATGGCCACTCAGATGTGAATTCATTTGGTAGGACAGCTTGCCAATGAACAAATCCCCACGGTGTGTCCCCGATCCTCCGGGGAAATCTCGTTGTGGATCGGGGCGTTGCGGCGCGGTCAGGTGGTGATAATCCAGTGACAACAGAAGATCGGTCGCGACCGGGACTGTGGTCCTGAGAAAGACCGATGTGAGATTTGTCCAGTAAGCGACAGCCCGTTCGTGAATCTGTGTGTAGATGTAGGACTCGCTCCATTTCGGCCAGCGTCCGAAAAGGGGATCCCATCCTTCATCGTCTTTGGTCGTGATGTCATCACCCGTTAAATGGATCCCGCCAACCGTGATCGTTTTGGGCAGACGCATCGGCCAGCCGGTTGCGTACTCGGTGTAGCCATAGGCGCCGTGGGCGCGCTGATCGGCTTCCCCGCTTGTACCGAACTGGTAAGCGCCCTCACCGACAAGCGTGATGCGTGACGCGATCGGTACTTGCAGTCGTACTCCGGGGCAGCTGATCTGCCGGCCAACGGGATAATCTGCTGTGCTCTCTACATCCTTATGAATGAAGTAGGCCTGGAGAGTGCTTTTCTTCCAAGAACTCGAGTAATACGCGATCGCCGCCACTTCCGGTTGCTCTATCAACCTGGCATTCTGATCATGGATGAGCGGGAGATACTTGTCTTTGACTGGCTGATTCACATAGACCAACGAGAGTGAATGTCCCAGCGCAATTGTCCAATCGGCTCTGGCGGCGTTGAAGCAGACGGAACGTGATCCATCAAGCGGTGTCCCGTCCATCACGACAAACCCTTCGCCGAACGTGAGGTTCTGGCGTCCGACGCTTAACGCCAAAGGCACATTCGCCACGCTGTCCCACCGAACGTACATGAGATCGACAAAGATCTCATGAAACGAGAAGTCGACGTTTTCCGGGACAAGGTAGTAGCGAAACTCGTTGGTCAATTGCGCGGTCAGCTCCAGTTGTCTGGTGGGAAAGGTGCGTGCCTTGATGCTCATGCGATTCCGGAGGTAGCTTGTGCCGCAGCCTCCGTCGGCATCCAAGCAGACCGCGCGGTCGGTGGTTTCGATACGCATGCGATGGGTGAATGAAAACTGGAGTCGTTCGCTTCCGACTTGCGCGTTAATCTCCGATCCGGCGATGCTACCCATCGCGATCACCGAAAATCCCGCCACGGCCAATTTTAGTTTGACACGCATCGCACCCGCCCGTGATAGGGCAGAAGAAGGTAGGGAGCTGTGCCGGGGTGGGGCAAGTTTTCAGTGTTGGATTGGACGGGCACCTGCAAGTCTTTGACAGATGTAAACGTGACGAGACAGAAGGGAGATCCGAACAAGTACGCCTGCTGAAGTCTCTCGACCTCAGCGGGCTTTGTTGGTAGCGGGGGCGGGATTTGAACCTGCGTCTTTTGGGTTATGAGCCTCACGATCATACTGTCCCCGCTGCCCGCTTCAGCGCCTCGTCACTCACGCGCGCATAGATCCGTATTGTCTCCTCTTGTCCGTTTTGGTGTGTTTCGGGAATAAGGGACAAAAGCAGACAACAAGAGACAATTCCGGCCCAAAGCGGCAAACATGGCTTAACACCATGGGGCTCATCGGATAACACGCATTATGCGAAGGGCGCCTCGGGCAGAGCGGGTCATGGTTTCTCCGGGATGTGCGCATACTTGGCTTGTGGAGAACGACTGACATGGTATCCTGCTCGTATATGCGACGAGCGTTCACAAACAGGACGAACGGATCCACG
>JAGVEK010000290.1 GCA_020058315.1 Candidatus Zixiibacteriota bacterium | reverse complement strand
GGCGACCACTGCGCCAGCCTCTACAACACGATCAGCTACAACGTCTACGAGCGTCTGCTGGGGATGGATCAGACACCTTGGAGCGAGCGCCGGCTGGAAATGAGACTGAAAGGCAAGCAGGCCGGAACCGAGGCGCGCGCCAAGGCAGGCGCCGACCGTGTCAAGGGCACCAAACCGTCCCATCCGCTCGAAGCCTACGTGGCCGACTATGAGCACCCCGCCTATGGAAACCTCAGGATCGGGCTGAAGGACAAGCTGCTCCAGTTCGACTTCCACAAGATCCGCTTTCCGATGACCCACTACCACTATGATCGCTTCGACACGCCCGATGACGAGCGCTTCGGGAAGTGGTCGGTGAATTTCAGCACCAACCCGCAGGGGGACATCGACAAGGCGGTCATGTCTCTCGACGAGGGCGAGGTGACCTTCACGCGCAAGCCCACGACCATCGATCCGAAGCTCCTGGCGCAACTCGCGGGTCCATACGAAACCCCCAACGGCGCCAAGTTCCAGGTGGTTCTCAGTGAGGACGGCAACTTGACCCTCATCTACCCTGGGCAGCCTGACGAAAAACTGATCCCCTACAAGGGTCTCAAATTCCGCATCCCGGAGTTCTCCGACGTGATCTTCGAATTCGTCGTCGAGAACGGCCAAGTGAAGTCGCTCAAACAGCGGGACGCCTCGGGGGAATACACGTTCCTGCGGAAGTGAGGGGGGGAAGGCAAGCGTGGACGCGAACTCCGATCACGGACGGCCCAAGGTCGACATCGGGACTTGGGTTTCTCCAACTGCTTCCCTGACGAAATGGCAGCTTGATTGCCTCCTGCCGGGGAGTCAGTGTATCTTGCCAACGAGGAAGTGGCATCATGCGTCGCCAGACCTGCAGTCTCACCAGGGGATGCTTACACAACCAAACGAACTCATCGTTTCGCAGTCCTCGCTGCCTTTCCGGTATCGCGACCACGGAGCCCCCATGCACAAACCCAACAGTGAATGCCCGACCCACACACCCCGGCCGTTCATGGTATCCCTCCTCCTCCGCTTAACTCCATGCCTGGCCGTGGGTTTACTCCTGCTCTTGTTCCCCCTCCCCGCAGTGGCTGAGAAACTCACCATCGATCTCATCTTCGGCGGCAAGTCGCTGTCGGGGCGCACGCCGCATGGGGTGAAGATTTCCCCTGATGGGCACCGCGTCGGATTCCTGCGCGGACGCGACGACAATCAGTTCCAGCTCGATCTGTGGGTCTACGATGTTGATCAGCACAAGACCCGCATGCTGGTCGATTCCAAGAAGCTGCTGCCAGAGGAACGTCTGACCGACGCGGAGAAGGCCCGCCGCGAACGCGCGCGAACCGCGGCGTTGCACGGCATCCTCGACTACGACTGGTCGCCCGACGGCCGCAAGCTGCTTTTCCCGCTCGGCGAGGCGTTGTATCTCTACGATCTGCAGGGCAAGTCCGGGGAGGCCATGCGCAAAGTCGCGGAAGGCGCGGGCCTGCTCGATCCGAAGATCTCGCCGAAGGGACGTTATGTCTCGTTCGTGCGCGATCAGAACCTGTTTGTGATCGATCTGAAAAGCGGTGCGGAAATCCAACTCACCAAAGACGGCAGCGGCACGCTCCACAACGCCGAAGCCGAGTTTGTCGCCCAGGAGGAAATGGGCCAGCGAAGCGGGTACTGGTGGGCGCCCGATGATTCGACCATCGCATTCAAGCAATATGACGAGTCGCCCGTGCCGGTGACCAAGCGGTTCGAGGTCTATCCCAGCCGCACCGAAGTGATCGAGCAGCGTTACCCCGCGGCCGGTGATTCAAACGTGATCGTGCATCTGGGCCTGATTCGGCCAACAGGTGGTGCCGTGCGCTGGATCGACTTGGGCGCGAATTCTGACATCTACCTATCGCGTGTTGACTGGCTGCCCGATGGCAAGACTGTCAGTTTCCAGCGCCAGAGCCGCGATCAGAAGACGCTCGATCTGATTGCCGTCGATGTCGCCACTCTCACACAGACGACACTGCTGACCGAGACGTCGCAGACCTGGGTCAATATCCATGACGATCTGCGCTTCCTGAAGAAACAACCGGCGTTCATCTGGTCCTCCGAGCGTAGCGGCTTCAACCATCTTTATCTATATGGTCTGGACGGCAAGGTGATGCACCCCTTGACCGGCGGCGATTGGGACATCGATAACGTTCTGGCCGTGGATGAGTCATCGGGGCTGATCTACATTTCCTCCAATCGCGACGCAGTGATCGACAAGCAGATCTACACGGTGCGCCTCAATGGCGACTCGTCGCAGCCGACCGTGCGCGTGAGCACCGGCGACGGCTGGCACGGAGCGTCGTTCGCGCACGATGCCGACAAAGTCTCGCTCTATGTCGAGAGCTATTCCAATCCGCTGACCCCGCCGCAGACCAGTATTCGCGGGCCGGACGGCCGCTTCTTGGCCTGGATCGAGGAAAACAAGCTCGACGAGCACCATCCGTACTGGCCCTACCGTGAGGCTCTGGTCACGCCGGAGTTTGGCGCGCTGCAATCGGAGGATGGCCAGGCGCTCGAGTGCCGCATCTACAAACCGCAGAACTTCGAGTCAACCAAGCGCTATCCGGTGTTCATCACTGTTTACGGTGGTCCCGGTGGACAGATGGTCACACGCGGCTGGGGCGATCTTTTCAATCAGTACAAGGTGCAGCAGGGATACGTTGTCTTCACGCTCGACAATCGTGGCACGCCACGTCGCGGGCGGAAATTTTCCGACGCGATCTATCTCCGGATGGGCGATGTCGAGGTGCGCGATCAGCTCGTGGGAATCCGCTGGCTCAAACAGCAGCCGTTCGTGGACCCGGCGCGGATCGGGGTTTTCGGATGGAGCTACGGCGGCTACATGACGGTGATGATGCTCGCCAAAGCATCGAATGAACTGGCGGCCGGCGTCGCTGGAGCACCGGTCACCGAATGGCGCGTGTACGACACGCATTACACCGAGCGGTATCTCAGCACACCGCAGTTGAACGCCGCCGGTTACGACTCAAGCGCGGTGTTCGGATCATTGAAGGGTCTGACATCACCGCTGCTTCTGGTCCACGGCATGGCTGACGATAACGTTCTCTTCCTAAATTCCACCCAACTCATGGCCGCGCTGCAGACCCAGGGCACGCAGTTCCAACTGATGACATATCCGGGCGGCAAGCATGGCATCTCTACGCCGGCGATGAAGAAACACGCCTACCACATGATCACGAACTTCCTCGACGAGAAGCTGAAGCCGGGGGAGAGCGGGAAGTGACGCGCGTCGACGTACATTCTCTCGTCGGGTGAGAAACGCGATTTTCGGTCGCCACTGGACGCGGGCGGTCCCCGACTGCATGCGCACCTTCTTGATCTCCTGGTT
>JAGVEK010000156.1 GCA_020058315.1 Candidatus Zixiibacteriota bacterium | reverse complement strand
CGAGCGTGCGCACGCGCCGGCGATTGAGCAGATGGATCAGCAGCGGCCCGAGGGCCGCCGCGAGTCCCGCCAGAATCGCCGAATTCAAGAAGTTCATTGCAGCCCCGTCATCTCAGAAGTTCACGGCACGCATGCCGGTTCAGTGCTTGTAAATATGGTTGATGTAATATTGCGCCGTCTCCACATCGAAGTATGCCGACGGCATTTGGAAGACGCTGCGATAAGTCTCGACTGCCTCCTGGCGTCTTCCTGCCAGATCGTGACACTGGCCCATTCCGACGTAAATCCGTCCCGCTTCCCGTGGCGAATCATTCGCGTACGCAGCAAAACGGAAATACGCAAGTGCTTGATCGCTGCTGTCCGTGGCCAGCAAAGCCTCTCCATAGCGAACCAGGGAGAGGATGTCTTCACGGCTGGTTGCCAGGAAACGGTCGGCATGAGCCATCGCGCGCTGCAGGTGCATACGGGAGGAATCCGGAAGCCGGCGCCGTTCGTAGTCCCCGAGCCGTATCAGCAGGTCCACGGCCACGGGTCCCGGGTCGGGAACTGCCAGACCCCGGCGCCACAGCGCCGCCGCCGAGTCGGCGCGTTGCTTCAGTTTCTGGATGTCGCCCAGGAGAAGGTACGCACGGGCCGTGGTGCTGTCGAGGGAGAGCAGTCGCTTCAGGTGATACTCCGCGTCGGATGACTGTCCGTTGGCCCACAGAGCCTCCGCCAGAAGGCTGACTGCAGCGGGATCATTGGGGCGCAGCTTGAACGATGCGAGGAAGTATTTCACCGTTTCAGGCCAGCGTCCCAACTGGCCCGCCGCCCTTCCCATCTTTTCATAGATATCGGCGGGGATTGAATCGGCACCGGTGATTGCATGCAACAACAGATTGTAGTGTTCGTGATAGCGATGGTATCCGGCCGCTCGCATCGCCCAGCGATAGAGCTCGGCGGGGCTGAACCGGCGCTTCTTCAAGTACGCGAGCCACTCAGTCTCCAATTCTTTCAGAGTCTTTCCATACACAGACCAAAGTGCACGCTCCAATGACAGGTCGGTTGCGCGCGAGTAGGCATCGTGAAACTTCGCAATCCCGCGCGAACTGATCAGCCAGCGAATGAAAGACGCGGCGTGATGGAGAGACGCCGGGAAGGGTTGTCGCTTGAACACGAAAGTCTGGGCAAGGGAGTCAAGCGGGATGGCATGCCCACTGTCGCGATCGTTGATCACTTCGAAATCAGCGGGAGCCAGGCAGGCCGCAGCCCCGAGGGCCAGGAAATCGGGGGCATATCCCCATGAGCGATAGAGTGTCAGCAGCGCCGATGCTTCGGCGTCGACACCCGAGTATTCCCGGTCATAGCGGGCCACAACGCGATTGCGCGAGGGATCGACCGCAAAGTCGTAGCGCGGATCGAACGGCATGTCGCTGCATGGTCCCTCGAAGAAGCGGTAATCGATGCGACCCGGTTCTGTGATTCCAAAGGAGTCCCGGATGCTTCCGAACTCGATATCCAGAGACTTGCTCAGCTCGAGGAAGTGGAAGGCCGCACGTGAACGGGAATTCACATGGAATAGATGGTAGAGCGAGGGAATCGCCTCTTGGCGGGCGGAATCGCTATTAAGGAGTGCACCGGCGGGCGCGGACGCAGGATGGGGCACGATGAGAACGCGATAGACCGACTTGCCTTTCCCCCGGAGCCCGTCAACGACCAGGGGCGTTCCGTACTCGACGAGCGCGGCATCGGTGCGTTGCTCGGGAATCGGGCCGGTTACAAACAGGGAGTACGTCAGGTGGACAGAGGGAGGTCCGTCAGCACGTGCCGCCGGTTGTGCAGTGATGTAGATGACAGTGCTGCCAATCCGCAGTGTTGTCTCATGCTCAAAGGCCACAGACACACCCAAGGTGTCGACAATCGTGGTCTCCGGCGGTTCCGATTGCAGAAGCTCGCGCATCGTGATGTTCAGCCGGACGCCGAGGGAGGAGTCGGAGGTGGCCGCGTGCGCGAGAGTGTGCGGGATTGCCAGCATCACGCTCACGGCAAGAAGCCACGTGGCCATGCAACGAAGTCCGAGAGTGCCGCCATTCATCATTGTTCAACCCACCGCGAGCTTGCGCAAGAGTGCCAGATTCATCTTGTCGTACTTGCCAGCGTCGTCCTTGGGTGTTTCGAGGATCTTCGGCACGCCGGCGAGTTTCGGATCGCGCAGGAAGAAGCCGAATGCATCCTCCCCGATGAATCCCTTCCCAATGTGCTCGTGACGGTCCTTGTGAGTCCCCAAGTCATACTTTGAGTCATTGAAATGGAGAGCTTTCAGCGACGACCGGCCCAGAATGCTGTCGAATCGTCTCATTGTGTCCCGGTAACCGGCCTCCGTGCGGATATCATATCCCGCGGCATAAACGTGGCAGGTGTCGAAACAGACCCCCGCGCGATCGCGGTGGTCCAAACGATCGAGGATGTCCTTGAGTTCTTCGAACGTCGAGCCGATGTGCGAGCCCATTCCGGCAGTCGTTTCCAGCAGGAGCGATGTTTTGCCGCCGGGAATCTTGCCGAGCACCCAGTCCATGGCGGAGGCAATGCGTTCGACTCCGGCTTGCACCCCGGTGCCTATGTGCGCGCCGGGATGAAAAACGAGTGAATCGACACCCAACTGAACGCAGCGCTTGTACTCGATCATCAGCGCCTCGCGGGACTTCTCGTAGAGCGCCGGGTCGGGGCTGCCGATGTTGATGAGATACGATGAGTGGGCGACCGCCGGACCAATCTCGGTACGCTTCTGTTCCGCCCGGAACTGCTCGATGTCCTCATCGGTGAGCGGCTTGGCCCGCCACTGATTGGAGGACTTGACGAACAACTGGACGCAACGGCAGCCAACCTCCTCAGCGCGGATGTATGCGTTATGCAGTCCACCAGCGATCGACATGTGCGATCCGATCAGCAGGTCGTCAGATTTCTTGGGCATGGCAGTCTCGGGCGAAGAATCTAAAGATTGGCGGGCGGAGCCCACTCTGCCTCAATACAGTCGTGCCCTTTTCGCGAGGTACGAGAACAGCGCATAGTCATACGGGATGGACGTATCGATCGGGACGTAAT
>JAGVEK010000330.1 GCA_020058315.1 Candidatus Zixiibacteriota bacterium | reverse complement strand
GTTAAGGAGGGCGACGCGGTGCAGGCGGGCGATACTCTCCTCGTGCTGTCCTGCAACCGCTACCAGGCGGATCTGGCCGCCGCCGAATCACAGCGCGAGAGAACGATCGCCGAGCGCAATCTGCTTCTCTCAGGCCCCAAGAAGGATCAGGTACAGGCCCTGCGTTCGGAAATAGCGGAAATCGCCGCACAACTGGACAACAAGCGGATTGAAGTTCAACGATCACAGCAACTGGTCGAGCGCAGCTTGATTGCCAAGGACGTTCATGAATCCATCAAGACCGAACAGACAGTGCTCCAGGCCAAACTGGATGGCAAGAAGAGCTCCCTCGCACTCCTGATCTCCGATCCCAAAGCTGAAGAACTGGCCATCAAAGAAGCACAGATCACCGGGTTTGATTCACAGATCGCCTTTCTCCGTTCGCAGATTGAAGCCTCGACTTTGCGGACACCGATTGACGGTATCGCCACTCGCGTTGATCGCGGCGGCGTCCTGGTTGAGATTTCGGATCTTGATCCGGTTCGAGTTCAGTTGTCGGTCGAGGAGAGTGACATTCACGATGTCAGTGTTGCCTACCCCGTTTCTCTGAAAGTCCGTGCCCTCCCATTCGAAGAATTCCGCGGACGCGTGACTTATGTCGCTTCGGACGCAGACACATCGGGCGGCAGCCATCAGTTTGATGTCCTGACAGAGATTGAGAACCCGGGGCTGATGCTCAAGCTTGGTATGTCGGGATATTCCAAAATCTCCTGCGGCAAGAGTTCACTTCTGTCGCTCATCTTCCGGAGAGCGGTGCATTTCGTTCGGGTCGAATTCTGGTCCTGGTGGTGATGGACGGATTCCAGCAGGAAATCAATCCATAGACTCCGAGATGGTCAGAGATGATTCTATAGCGGCCTTGCGGACTGGCCACCAAGGCGGGATCGTCCGACCAATCCTATTGTACCAGGGACGACTTATACAACTATATGTAGTGGCCACCCGCTTCCTGCACACGCAGATTGTCGGCTCCTTGCGCAGAACCCTTGACAAAACCATATTTGTCGCACATATATGAATTGGCTAATCGGGCCGACAGCGATTTGCGATCATCGCGGACGCTGTTGCTTAGCCCAAGTTTACCTGCGACTTACATGCGGGCAACCGCACATGGGACCGGCCAGAGGAGTAAATCTGGCAGGAGTGAGAGTTTGGGTCGTGAATTTTCTATCCTCATGGAGTGGGGATGACGAGTTCTGCAAGGCTACAACTGCAAAGAAAACGGGCCGGGGTGGTGCCCGGCCCAGTCAACCGCCTTTTAACCCGGAGAAGGGAGGTGAGTTGATGGAGATCTACACCTTGGAGGTTGAGTTGCTCGAGGAGATCATCGCACCGATTGGTTCTAGTGTCGGCGGTGGTTGAGCCCAACGTCCATCTGTCACTGGCGGCCGCCGCTCCAACGGCGGCCGGCCTTTTTTGTGCCCCCCGACCAATCGTTTCACAAGTTCAATCATCGCGTCAATTCAAGAATCTGCGCCCTGGCGTCAGATAACATCTTGGCCAGCGGATGCGAGAGATAGGAGGCACGATACGGAGGATTATCGATTGTCCTTCCTATTTCGTTCAGAATGTGCGCCGCCTCGTCGAACGCTGTCAGTGCGGGTTCGTAATCGGCGCGACGAACCTCGATCTGACCGCTGACAACAAGCGCCTTCCAAAGCATCTCCCAGTTTCCGTCTTCCCTGAGGCGCGCGACGGCATCCATCGCAGATCGTCCGGCCCCCTCAAGATCCTCCGTGGTCATCAGTCGGCGAGCTTCCCACATCTTGAAGGCACCCGTCCAATGAAAGCGATCATTCCCTCGGAGGGATTCGCGGGCCAAGCGTCCGGCCTCGCGTGAGTACCCGACAGATGGATCTTCAGGCAGCCGTGCGAAGGCCAACTGGGCCAGCTTGTGATCCGCTCCAACTGAGGCGGCAAACCTCTGGCCCTGGGACCACAATCGCTCGACCAGTTCCACGTCCTGCCGCGAGACAGCAGCACGCATCCGCAGCACAAGCGCATCCAGCGGCAGCCGGGGAAACTCTGATTGGCCCAGATATGGTTCGATTTCGTCCAGTGTGGCGATCGCCTGTTCGTTCCGACCCAGGTGCCACAAACGCACAGCCGCCACTAAACCCAGGTGAGCAGTCAGGTCATCGTTTCTCTGGTGGGATGCTTGCTCGCGCGCTTCCTCCAGGTAATCCGACGAAAGATGGAAATCACCGGCTCTCAGGTAGGCCTCAGCCAGCAGACCGCGGAGCTCTGCCCCGGACGCAACATCGCCAAGCGACTCGGCGTCCCCGAGCGCGCTGAGTGATCCTTGGATCACACTCCGAAGATCTCCGCGTTCCAGCGCAACGTGAATCAGCATCCCCCGGTTGCACAGGATTTCCGCCGCGGCACCGACACGCAGGTTTAAATTGGACGCTCGTTCCAGGTACTCCGAGGCTTCCGCGAGATGCCCCTGGTCGAACGCGATGACTCCCAAGTTATTCAGTGTCCTCGCCGTCTCGACCGGGACATTCAATTTCTCTTTGATTGCAAGGGATTCCCGATAATACGCTTCGGCACGGGGGTAGTCGCGGTCCCCTTTGTATGCCACACCCAAATTCGAGAGAATCAACGCGACTAGTTCATCCGCTTGCAACGCACGCGCGAGATCGAGCGCCTGCTCATAGTAACGGCGTGCTTGCGAGCGATCCGACGCCACCCAGAACATGTTGCCAAGATTGTTAAGTGTGCGAGCGGCTTCGTTGCGATTCCCGATCGCCTCCCACAACTGCCAGGCGCGTCTCAAGACGCGAACTCCCTTTTCGAATTGACGGGTCATCTTGTACAGATCGCCGAGATCTTTCAGGGTTTCTGCCAGCAGTTCATGGTCACCGTGCCGCCTCCCCAGGGTGAGTATTTCCCGGTACGAGCGAAGGGCTTCGTCAATCTGGCCGACGCTCTTCTGGTAGTCCCCACGCGCCATCAGTGCACGTCCCAGCCAGTGCGCGCAGGCGCGTGGATCGTGTATTTGCTGCGCCGCGGACTGAGCCAGCCCGATGAACCGCCAGGCATCTTCGTGGCGCTCGATCTTGACGTTGAGATTGGCTGCCGCGACCGAGTGACCGGCGCACTCCTCCCACTTCTGGGCGTCCGCAAAGCACTCTGCCAGTACCTCCTGCCATCTCCGATCCGTGGGAATCGCGCTGTTAGCCATTTTGTCAGCAAGAAGGGTCGCGTAGGACCGGCGCAGGATCTCAGGCAGTTGAGCCCGCCACACTTCTGACAAACCGCCGAAACGGAATCGAATCTCGGAATGGCCTGTGGCTGGGTTGGGATTCTCCCGGATGACCACTCCTCGGGCGACAAGATTCTCCAAGACCGCATCGAATCTCTCGCCCGGTAGACCAGAGAGTTCGCACAGGAGATCGATCGGCATGCGAGAGCGGCCCACAGAGAGCCAGTCAAAGAGACGGTGCTCATCAGCGGTCATCGGCCCGAGGTATTCGTCGAAAGAGACACATGCCGCAGGGGATGCCTGCCATGATGAGATCGCGGTGTCGTCGAGGCTCCAACGGTTGTCGACTCGATTCAACTGACCTGATGAGATCGCGTGAGAAAGCAGGTCCGCCACGACACCCGGCAGTCCGCCAGTCGCGCTCCAGATTGGCTCTGCGAATCTACTCGTGAAAGCCTCATCCCGCGTGATTCCCAAGAGGTGATCAGCAACACGCCGCGGATCCCACGGGAGAAGCGTGGAGGCAAAGGTTTGGTCTTGATCGGACTGCCCTCGGTCTTGATTCTCTCCCGCCGATATTGGGATAAAGTCAACGAGCAGCACACCGGCGGCATGGCCGGGATCATCTGTGCAAACGCGCAACTGATTCGCAGCCTCCCGATGGTAATCGGAGACCCATGACGAAAACTTCGAGTCATCATGGCCAATCCCGCTCGCTGGACAAGTCTCAAGAATCTTTGTCACCAGCCCGCGAGTCAGCCTCTCACTGGCCGCTTGGTCGGCTCCAATCACCCAGTGCGTCTCTTTCAGCGGTGAGGCCGACCTCGTGATCTGCTCAATGAGAGCGACATCGTGGGCGTCCAGATGGCGGCACTCGCTGCGATGATGCTCGGTCGCGTGCTCC
>JAGVEK010000428.1 GCA_020058315.1 Candidatus Zixiibacteriota bacterium | reverse complement strand
GGGTAGGTCAGGGCGAAGAACTGCTCCGGCTCCTCATAGACAGGGCGGACCCCCTTTTTCATCGCCACGTCGTAGATATCCGCGGCGAACATGGCGAGAGACAATTTGCCGGACCGCAGATCCTCCCGGATCTTGACGACCTCGTGCCACGGTTTCCATGGGAGCTTGCTCATTTGTCCCCTCCCTCGGCCTTGACGTTGCCGTACAACGTCCACTGGCCGGTATCAATCTTCTCGCCACGGGCGGCGACATGGTTGCTTATGCTCTCTAACAAAGACCGCTCCTCGCTGGCGTGAGGGGCGAGCTCGATGAGAGCCTGAAGGAATTGGTGGAATAGGGCGCTCCGGCGCAATCCCTTACTATCGAGGTATTCGTCCACCTTGATGATGTCTCCTGCCTTCCAAAGGTGCATCAAACGGTGGACTTTGTCGATGAGCGGAATGTCGCGACTTTTTGCAATGGGTTGCTCGAGCTCGGGGAACAGCGGGGGAGAGGCCGCTGCCCGACGCGCCCGCGGACTGTCCACCGCCGGGTCATATCCCATGCCGGGGCGTTTTCTCAGGTTCCACTGCTTCAGTCGCACCGTACTTCCCGTGCCCTCTTCGACTTCGGCGTCAGTGTCCTTGTCATACGACTCTTCTGTTTCTTCATCCTCGTCCTTCGTCTGCCCTCCGGTGCGAACAAGAATGTCGTACTGGTCCGCCAGGTCTCGATCGGAAAGGCCGCAGGATACTGCGTAAAGAATGCACGGGCCAACCGGCGTGTCGTCCAATTTGAAGTCGTTCCGGTGTAGCAGGTAGTAAGTCGTCACGTCGTCCAGCCCACTCGGGGCGTTGCCTCCATTGTGGGCAAGCACCCGACCGACGACGAAGTCGACGACGATTCGGCGGACGTGGCGCAGGAACTCGGAGACCGTCATTACCTGCCCCGAAGCGTTGGCCTTTTTGACAACCGGGTGGCTGCTATACACTTCCAACGCCGGGCCAGTGGCTGCCCACACGAAGTCAGGACCCCTGATTCCTGCATCCCAGAATTCGCGCAGTCTTGTATGGATCTTCTCTCGCATCTCTTCCATGACCTTGTTGTCCCATCCGGGGCGCGCCGCCTCGGGGCGCTTCCGGCAGATGAGCCAGACGGAGGAGGATAGAGCCGCGGAAGAAAGTGCTCGTGTCCGGTTTCCCATCTCCGTTTGAATTGGCCAGCTTCCGTCGACGACGAACCCCGCGCGGATAATCGCGGAAACCAGTGTCTCCCAAGCATCGGGCTTCTTGTGAGCGAAAACAATGACGAAACGCCCATTCGGCTTCAGTGCCCCGTGGCACGCTTGGAACGCCCGGGCCATCCCGTTTTCGTAATTTGCCTTTGAGCGTTCCTTGTCTCCACCGAACCGGCTGGAGTCGTCGATCAACTCTCCGTCATTCTTCTCGTGGTCCCACTTCGGCGAAAGCGGCTCTCGAAATGCCCGGTCGATCTCGGGGGACAATCCGTGGAGCGTCCGCCGGAGCCAGACGTAGAAGAAATCCATCAAGTCGGAATACGGAATGGCATCGTAATAGGGGGGATCAGTAATAACTATATCAGCAAGTTCTTGAACTGATTGTGTGGCACTTTGCGAAATAATTATTGGTTGAGGCGCGATCTTAATACTTATCAGGGCATGTTCAATATATCTCGACACCCAATCAATTTGTCCTTCATAACCTCCAGCCGAGTTATTTATTGTGGCAGCTTCAGCAAAGTCCCAATTCATTGGAAATGCGTACCTTTGAAAAGTGCCAGAGATGCTATCGCGAGATACGTCGTAATGACATATTGTGCTGTTTCGTTCAGCAGTTCTGTCCAATATTATTGCAAGATACGATGACAATGCTTCTACCCATTCTTTCGAATAACCATGTACATGCATTTCTTCACGGATTGTACGGGTTACCTTGACAAAGGTCCCTAACGATAGCAGTTGGCGAGGGGTAAACAATTTATGCCACCGGTCAAATCCATATAATGGAACACGGAATCCGAGGGCTTCCTTGGTCGGTAGAGGATCGTCTGGTAGTCCGAACGGGATCTCCCCAAAGACCCGGCTCAGTTCCTTCTCTGCCTCGGGTGCCATCTGGATTTCCTCATTCGTTGGCAACCGATACTCCTTGCCGTCCTTGCCGTCCATGACGACCGCAGTCTTAACGGATCCCAGTCGACCTGCCTTCCCCTCCAACCTAATGTCTTCCATTGTCATTGTGGTCCTACAGCATGGACAGTTAACGCCCGACCGAGACATTGTCCCCGCGCCGATGCGTTTATCGTGCTCCCGCCGTTGGGCAGCGTTCCCTCCAACCATGGGAACATCGGCCTGGACCGCAAAGACGACCCCCCGCTTCTCGGCATCTATTTCCATCGTGAGCAGGACGCGTTTCTTGTCCTTTTTACAGAGCCAACGGGTTTTAAGAAGAGGCACCGTTGCCCGGCAATCCTTGCACGCCACCGTACGCGCCCATAGGTACGCAACCGTAGGTTTTCCGTCCACGGTCGGATAGAACTTCTCCAGATCCGCCTTCGCTTTCTGGAGGACCCACCAACCCCAGGCGCGCACATGCCAGGAGAGGTCTACATCCGGGGGCGGGAAAAGGCCGATCTGCGCCGCCTGAAGGTTTCTTTCCAACTGCTTCTTCGTGAGCTTCCCCGTGCCCTTGAAAAATCCAAGCATGAACTCCGGTGACTGTAGAGCAAATTTGGGCAGGGGCCGGTGCTGCCCGGCAAGCCTCTGGGGATACTCCAGTGTGCACTTGAGGATGAACCATGCGACGGGGTTGATGTCGATCGCCGTAACCTTGCAACCCAGCCGCATTGCTTCCAACGGGATTGCTCCGCCGCCAGCGAAGGGATCGAGTACCTTGGGGGCGTCGCCGCCGTACGCCTTACGTATCTCCTGCCGGAACCATTCGAGATCGGGGCTCGACTCGCGGCCCCAGTGG
>JAGVEK010000262.1 GCA_020058315.1 Candidatus Zixiibacteriota bacterium | reverse complement strand
GGACTGCAGTCCATCTCGCGGTCGATCCTTGAGGGTCGCACGCGGGGCAGGGCTGATGTCGCACGTGTCTCGTAGCCTCGCCATTCTAAGGAGGAACTTTGCAGAACGGGGCTCGGATTTCAATCACTTTCGCTTGCAATCAATTAGGTCATCCGCCGCCCGGTGGCGGCTCGGGAGATTCCCGATCAGGACTACGGTGCTAATGGCTGCTCTACCCGTGCACCGCGATGGCAGAGGCAAGATTGTTCAACCCCCGGATTTGGTCACCCGGGAAGTGCAGCTGCAACAGCGGCCGCCCGCGCTTCACCAGCGATTCGGCATCTCCCAACGCTTGCGCCGTCTTCAATGTGGAGAAGGTGTAGCTGGCTCCGGGGATCACCGCGTCTTCGGGGTCATCGGCGGTGATCAGCAGGAAGGCGCCGGTGGGCGGACCTCCCTTGTAGAGTTGCCCGATGGAGTGCAGATAGCGAGGACCGTACCCGCGCAAGGTCGCGCGCTGGGTTCGCTCGACCAAAATCTTGCGAATTCGATTGAGGGCGGCATCGATCTCGCTGGTGTCGTCCAGATACGCCAAGATGGAGATGTAGCTGCATTCTCGTGCCTTCTCAACCCAATCCTGGATGATCCCATTCAGATCGTGCTTGCCAGAATCGGCTTCCGCCGGTGACGCTGCAAGAACCGAGATGCCATCAGCCGAAGCGATCACCCGCGGCATGGCGGACTTTCCTCTCGAAACAAGCTCGGCCAGAACCTTTTGAGTGTTGTCCTTGGATTCCTGCACGTTGGGCTCATCAAA
The DNA here is from genome assembly GCA_020058315.1 of Candidatus Zixiibacteriota bacterium. Lineage (GTDB taxonomy): Bacteria > Zixibacteria > MSB-5A5 > WJJR01 > WJJR01 > JACRMA01. Next base: position 1,889 of record JAGVEK010000262.1, on the reverse strand, counting down.
CGGATTGACCCCCAATGCCCAGCCAGCCACAGCGGTGGCCAGTTCCCAGCGGAAAAACTCACCGCCAATTTCGGTGACATCGGCCACCGAAATCACGGCGACAGGGTGACCCGCGCTGGTAAGCTGGCTTCGGAGTTTCTCAGACGGGCCCGGGCTCCCTTCGAGCTGGAAAAACACGAATGCACGGTCGCTTCCGTAATCGCTGACATCTGCCAAGGGCTCATTTTCGATGGGAACGATGCCGGACTGGCGTTTGCCGGTCGATTCCGCGACCAACTGCTCAATCCAGGGCACAAATGGTCGGAGAACCGGGGAGACGATGAATGTGAGCTTGTCGCGGCCGGCCTTTGCCGCAGCACCGATGAATAGACCAAGCTCGACCGCGGAATTGCTGGATTCCCCACCCAGTCCCTCCGATTCTGCTGTCACAGCACTATTGAGCAGCGCCTGCAAGGGCACTCCAGCCAGCACTCCAGGAACCAGCCCGAAATAGGAGAGCGCCGAGTAACGCCCCCCGATGTCTGCCGGGTTGAGAAACACTCGCCGGAAGTGCCTCGCCCGCGCAAACTCTTCCAAAGACGATCCCTGGTCGGTGATCGCCGCAAAATGCTCACCGGCCTTGGGGCCGACGGCCTGGGTCACTTTCTCCCAAAAGTACCCGGTATGTGACAGCGTCTCGATTGTCTTGCCGGACTTGGAGGCGGACACGAACAGGCATCGGGAAAGATCAATCGCCTTTTCGACACGCTTTACCGCCGAGGGAACAGTCGAGTCCAGAACCAAGAACTCCCCCCGCCCAGAGGGCCGGGGAAAGATCTGACCGAAAACTGAAGGGCAGAGCGATGATCCCCCCATCCCCAGGAGCACGACGTCGCGGATGCCATCAGCGAAGACTCCTGAGGCAAATTGCTCCATCTCCGGGATTCGTTTCTGCATGGCGCTGGCCACTCTCAGCCACCCAAGACGATTGGCCACTGTCTTCTGAGAGGTGGGATCTGAAGTCCAGACGGATGGATCGGCGGCAGCAATCCGTGCTATCAGCCGTTCCGAACTCGCCCTACGGTGCATCTCTGTCAGAGCGGCGCCGATAGGGCCGGGAACGATGGTCTGGGTTGCCAGTGGAAGTGTGGTTGTCACCATGAGGTACCTCGGAAGCTCTTCGATTAGGATTTCAACGTTCTGATTGTGGCGGCGTAGTCCCCTGTCTTAAACAGACCAGCCCCTACAACAAGAATATCGGCACCCGCGTCAACAACCTTGCGGTAGGTTCCGGTGTTGATCCCGCCATCGACCTCAAGAAGACAGCGGTGGCCGCCTCGATCGATGGCCTCACGCGCTACGCGGATCTTCTCCGTGCTGGATTCGATGTACTTCTGGCCGCCAAAGCCGGGGAAAACTGACATTATTAAGAGCAGATCGATCCGTCCAAGGTAGGGAACGACCGTCTCAAGGGACGTGTCAGGGTTGAGAGAAAGCCCTGCCCGTACGCCCAGGCTCCTGAGCCGGTCAATCAACGACTGCGGCTCCGGCACCGCTTCGATATGAAATGTGATGCTGTCGGCACCATTCTTCACAAACGCCTCGACGTATCTCCCAGGGTCGGTCAGCATCAAGTGGACGTCCAGGAAGGTCTCGGTCGCCCGATTGAAGTATCCCGTGATGTCCGGTCCAAACGAGATGTTGGGGACAAAGTGCCCGTCCATGACGTCCACATGCAGCCAGTCGGCACCGGCGGCCACGACAGCCTGCACATCTGCCTCTAGATGGGCGAAATCGCAAGATAGAACGGAGGCGGAGATCTTCATCATAGCTACACTCGGTGGGTTGGGAACGGTGCAAACTCTCGAATCCCGCACCACGGCGACTCCCGTGGTCACAGGGCGCCAACG
>JAGVEK010000398.1 GCA_020058315.1 Candidatus Zixiibacteriota bacterium | reverse complement strand
TGGGTCTCCGCCGTGTCACGGGAATTCCCTTCACTCTGATGAGAATTGGAGGACCCGAAGTATTTCCACGGCTGATTGTAGATGCCCCAAGCGACCGCCAGGACGAAGATCGCGAACACTACCAGCTTTCGTCTGCTCTCGCTCATCTCACATGCCGCCCGTCAGGGGGCCAGTGGCCGGTTCGCGTCCGCCCTGGCGGACCAGAAGGAGAGTGGCTTCCCCTTCAAACCAGATGCCTTGGTCTTCATCTCCACGGTTCCAGCGGCAGGAGACCCAGGCGCAGAAATCCGGCCGACGCTCAATCTCGTCCAGCCATGCCCCCAATTCGAAGAACCCCCCCCGGGCCGACAGCGTGACCACAATCGTGTCCAGGCAGACCTGAGAAGATCGCGTGGATGCTGGCGAACGCGAGGCGTTCAGCAGACTCCCCAGCTCCGGCTCCGCCCGCAAATCGGCAAGAGCGTGCCCTGCACCCGCGGCGCACAGGTGACCCATGAGTCCGTCAACGTCCTGTGAACTGGCAAAACCGGCCAGACAGGAGTCGAGCACGTGACGGCAAGAATCGATTCGCTGAAGGATCGTTGGGGCCTGACCGATCTGTGCCTCTACGGCGACCAACTGACGGTTGGAATCGTCATGCTGCCCACCAGATGCGTTGATGTGACCAATAAAGAAGGGATGGATTGCGAACCTCCACGCGCACCAAAGTGCGAGCGCCAGGAAGGTCCAGCGAACCCAGACTGGTATTCTTCTGATGCTCACTCGACCACCCCTTGAGCGGCGCCTGGGGGACGGACGTCAAGAACAAAAGCTGAAGAACGGCTGCCCTTCCAGTCAATCGTGCGCGCGGAAGCGAGCCGCGATGCCCCGCGGCCGGCGAAATGATCGAGGCGACTGATCCAGTCGGCATAGATCAGCGAATGCGGTCGCTCGGACGGATCGAGTCGGCCTTCCAGATGGGCCGTCGGCAATGACATGCCTGGTGAGACGTTCTCCGGAAGGTCAAGGCTGAGCGAAGCCAACTCTGCCCCGGGGGGAACGGTCGAGGTAATCGACTTGGCCCAAGGCATCCAGGAGCGAGGCGGCATGGTCACCTCGCCGGTGATGGTCTGGAGATCTCTAAGTACCCCGGCCGCCCGCTCCATCTCCTTGGCAGGAGACGAGGATCGGAGCAATTCCAAGTCGCGGCCGGCTTCCGCCGCCGCGTAATTCGACAGATTCAATCGCATCCACAGCAATCCGGTCCACGCCACGACAATGGCCGCCGAGAGGATGAAGATTCCCCGGGCGATGCCACTGAAAAGGCGCTGCTTGCGCGCGGTGACAAGAGCCGGTGGGGTCAGGTCGATCACCGGCTTGCCCGACGCGGCCAAAGCAGCCGGTGTCAGCAAACCCGTGTTCGCATCAATCCACACTTTGATCGCTGGCGGAAGTCCCCCAGAGAATCTCTCGAGAGCATCGACGAATGCGATGGGTACGCCGAAGCCCTCCTGCCAGTCAGTGACAAGCGGAGCAATTGCTTCAGGCACGCCCATGAGTTCCAGCCGTTCGGGAGCGAACTGAGGATAGGCACCCAAGTAGAATTCGAGCGCATCAGAGATGGCCCGGCCCATTTCCCTGATCCAGTCGGCCGCCAGGCTGGTGTCTGCTGTCTGCCCAAGGGAAACCGCGGACGACAAGGCAGGTGGTGGCCCCAGATCGTACTGGAACTGAAATTGGCCGCCACGGAATACCACGAATATTCCACGGCGCGGCGTCCAGATAGCAGTGGCTATCACCTGATCGGTACCGCCAGCTTGCAATGCGCCACCGGTCGTGGTCACACGGTGAGCCCCCGAGATCGAGACACCCTCCAGGATCCAACCCACTTCTTCGATGGCCGCCAGAACCTCTTCTGCGTCTCTACGCGGGACCGCCACGAGGGTGGCCTGCAGATTCTTGGCGGGACCTGGCGCGAAACTGAACCCGTAGAGAGCCTCTTCTGCCTTCAGCGGGAATGGAATCAGCTTCTGTCCTTCCCAGATTGCCGCTGACAAACGCTGTCGCTTTGGCAATGGCGGGAGAGGGAATTGCCGCACGACGCCGCGAGTTGCGGCTACAGCCACTTGGACGCGGACCCCGCGCGCCTGGTTGAATTCCCGCAACAGGCCGCTGATCTCCGCTTTGACCGGCGTCCTCTCGAAATCCGCGGCCAGAAAACCATGAATCGTCTGATTGCGACCGGTCCGCTTCACACCGACCAGAACCAGACGATTCCCGTCGTACTCGATTCCTACAATGGCACTTTCCCCGGACCGAGTGTTCGGATCAATCCATTTCAATACAACCGGCTGTCCCGCGCTCTCAGTGCTGCCGGACTCGGGACGACGCAACTCAATGGAGCTCGGCAGCGGGATCGGCACAGGCGGCCGGTCGACGTCATTCACCGTCGAGGGCGGGTCGCTGGTAGTCTGGAGTGGCATCGCAGTTCCGGGCAATTTTGCGGCAAACGACGCCGCTACGTACCACTGTTGAATGTGATCACCGAGCCGTCACTGAACGTGATGCTGAAATTGGTGTTAGACATGTCTACGGCACTGCCATTCCCATTCGCGGTAGTCCTGAATCGCATGAGTTTGATCGTGACAGTTGCTCCGGCTGCGATCGCCTGAGACGGCGAGAACGGTGCTGTGTCACCGCTGCCCGCGCGGGGATCATCTTCGTCGAAGACCGTCGTCCCGTTCCACTTGATCTTTTCGTAGTACCCGTTGGGAGTGTGCGTGTAGGTCGCGACCAGGGACGTGATTGTCACGCTCGAAGCGCCGGTGTTACTAATATCAAACTGCACGGTGTCGTTCGCTGCGCCCGGCGTCTGCGCCGACCCGTTCACATAGACGATGCCCGCGCTGGCACTACTGGAAGCCGCAAATGGGCTCCCCGGCAGTCGGAAGTTGACGAACGCTCCGGTCTTCGGCAGTGAGGATGCCATAGCGTAGACCGTGTCCGCCGTCGCCCGGTAGACCGCCGTGAGAGTGTGATTGCCGATGGGGATCCCGGCGATGGAGAATGCCCCGCCGCCATTTGGCGTCGCCGTAGCACTGGTCGTGCTACCGGTGCCATTGGGGTATGTAATCCTCACGCTGATGGCGACGCTCGAATCGCCGGGCGGATTGCCCGCCGCATCGGTGATCGTGCCGATCACCGGTGTGGTTGTCAGGTCGCTGGCAGCAGATGCGGCCGACTTTGTCATCGCTGTCGCGCCGGCGCCCGATGAGTATATCGTGATGCCATTGGTGAACGTGTAAAGACTGCCCCAGGCATCCTTCTTGTAGCCATCCGCATCCTGGGTGAAACGCCGGCCCACATAGGGGCCTCTCCAAGTCGTGTAGGAACCCGGATTGGTCATTAGATTGTCGAGACTGGCGGGCACCGAGCCGACGTCGCCGATGTAGCCAAAATCGGACCGCAGGCCATTAGCGTAGAGATTGGGATTCCCGGCAACGGACATCACCAGTTCGTCCATCTCCTCCTGCGTCCCGCGGATGCGTGACTGATCGATACCACTTTGCAGAGACCTCAGGGCCACCGTCGCCAGGATGCCAATGACGACGATCGTCATCAAAATCTCGATGAGCGTGAAGCCGCGTCTTTGGCAGCTCCATTTCTTGACTCCCGCAACAGTGGCGCCCTCGCGCAAGTTTGTCGTCTCGCTCCGGCTGGTGCCTGAATCAAGATCACGCGGCAGGACATTGCTTTCGCAGTCCTCATGGGCGACACGACTCATATTCGCCGCTCTCATCCCTTCAGAATGTGATCGTGATGGCGCTTCCGGATCCATTGCTCTGAATTGTGCGCGCGGTCCGGTTGTAGGCATATGCGGTTCCCCAGGCATCCGTCAGGTAGTCACCGCCGGTGCTGTCGATGTACGGGCCCTTCCAGCCAATGTGGATGAATGGACTCCATGCCGAAATGCTGTCCGGTTTACGGACGAGGTCCGCCAACGCTGACGGGGCATATCCGACATCCCCCTGAAAGCCGCGATCCCCCTTTTCATCGGATCCAGCGACGGCACGCGCGAGACGGCGCATTTCATCCTTGGTGGCCGCGACCTTTGAGGAAGAGATCATGTTTCCGACCACGGGGATGGCCACCGCGGCCATGATTCCCAGGATCAGAATCACCATCACCAGTTCAAT
>JAGVEK010000196.1 GCA_020058315.1 Candidatus Zixiibacteriota bacterium | reverse complement strand
TCCGCCTGGCGTTTTGGAGGCTGAAGTCGCCTCCTGCTGAAGGCTGAGTCACGCTTCACGCCCCGTGCGTTCGCCCTTTCTCCCGCATTGCCACAATTCTCCTCCGCTGGCTCGTATCTGGGACTGTGATCCTCCCCGCGCCAGCTTCCTCCTGGCTTGCCGACGCACTGTCAAAGCTTCGGTGCGGGCAGTCATTCGTCCTTGCGACCGTTGTCGGACCACCCGGCCATCCTCGTCTGGGGCAACATGTGCTGGCCGACCCGGCTGCGCCCGACCAGGTGAGTGGTGACCAACTGCCCGCACTCGTAGAGGCTGCCTGGAATGAGGCGGTGGCAGCCGCGTCTCAAAAGCATCTGGCCATATTGTGTTCGGTTCCGCTAAAAGACCGAGATTTCGGCGATCCATTCTCGATCGTTGAGGTCTTCATGTCGTGGTGTGGCCCTCCGGCGGAGGCGTGGATATTTGGAGCCGGGCACATCGGCGTGGCGCTCACACCGCTCCTCTCCCAACTCGGATGGCGGGTCGTCATCTGTGATGATCGCCCAGAATTCGTCACTGTCGCTCGCTTCCCCGATGCCCACCAGCGTCGCGTGGACGACTTCGCGATCGCGGGACGTGTCTGTGCCAGCCGTCCGGATGTTTGGGCGGTCCTGGTCACTCGCGGGCATCAGCACGACGAGCAGATTCTGCGCGAATTGCGTTCCGGGCGGCCGCGGTATGTCGGAATGATCGGTTCCCACCGCCGAGTGGCCGCAGTCAGGAAGCGGCTGGCGGCCGACGGAGCCTCACCCCACCTTCTTGAAATTCTCCACTCGCCGGTTGGGTTACCCATCGGAGCGGAATCACCGATGGAGATCGCGGTGTCGATTGCCGCAGAAATGGTCTCTGTGCGCCGGGCAGCAGTTGTCCTGTCTTTGCCGCCGGGGACAGAATCCGCGGGATCGGCTGATGATTCCGGTCAGATCGAACTATGGGAGCATATCTCCAAGATCCTGGGGGCTGGACGGCCCGCGGTACTCGCGACGGTTGTCTGTCGGCGCGGATCGACCCCGCGTGGGCCGGGCGCCCAAATGGCGATCTGCGCCGATGGGACGACCATGGGAACGATTGGGGGAGGGTGTGGCGAAGGGACAGTCCTACGAATCGCAAAAGAGATGATCGCGGGTCAGATTACTTATCGCCGGGTTGGCCTGGATCTGGCCGGCGACGTCGAAGCGGAAACGACCGATATTTGCGGCGGGCATTACTCGGTCTTTCTTGAACTGCTGAGGTGACCTGCCCCGGAATCACACTGGCTTCGGTTCTGCCCCCCATTTTGAATCGCCTAAAAAGCCGTCCCCAGGTCATCCAACCTCAATTTTGGGGTTGCGCTCCTATGGACCTCACCCCAAATTCACTTGTAGTACTGTAGAAAGTCTTGTTGCAGTGGGGGTAGTTTCGAGGGGGGGAACGATGGTAGCCGGTCTTATCCTGGCGGGGGGCCAGGGCAAACGTGTGGGAGGGGTCAAGCCCCTGCTGGTGCATGAGGGGGCCACGCTCTTGGAGCGGGTCGTCCAGAATTTCCGTGTCGCGACGCTCGATCCATTGATCGTGGTGCTGGGTTTTGAAGCTCGGCGAGTAATCCAGAGGATTCCGCTTGGAGGATTGAAGGTGGTGATCAATCCCCAGCCGAGTCTGGGGATTTCCTCATCGATCCAGCGCGGATTGGCGCATATCTCGCCACGATGCAAAGCAGTCATGATTGCCCTGGGCGATATGCCGCTGGTCACGACCGGAACGGTCAACCTTCTGGTTGAAGAGTTCATCAAGGGCAAGAAGGGGATCGTTGCGCCGGTCTACGACAAGCAACAGGGACACCCGGTGATCTTCGATGTGAAGTACCTCGAGGATCTGCTGGCGTTGCGAGGCGACAAGGGCGCCAAGAGCGTACTCGAAGCCCATCCGAAAGATGTTCACGAGGTCAAAGTCGATTCGGATGAGGTACTGATCGACATTGACACGCATGCAGACTGGGAGATGGTCAGGGAGCGCCTTGAACTGCAGCATCCGATGCCCTCTCACGCCTGACACCCAGACCCCGCATGTGCCCGGAGCGAGCTAAGCCCCGCCGAGTCGTCATCCGTGGCGGAGGCGAGATGGGTTCAGGTGTTGCTTGGCGACTGCGCCGGTGCGGCTTTGATGTCATCATCGCCGAAACCAGCCAGCCCATGGCCGTTCGTCGCTGGGTCGCCTTCTCAGAGGCGATCTACGAGGGCACCCACACGATTGAATCGATCACATCGCGGCGGGTCGAGGCGCTCCAGTCTGACCTGATCGAAGCTCTCTGCCGGAAAGGGGAGATCCCGGTACTGGTCTGTCCTGGTCCAGAGGATATCCCTGCGCTAAATCCCGATGTCGTTGTCGATGCGATACTCGCAAAGCGGAACACAGGAACTGAACGGGGCATGGCGCGGTTGGTGATCGGGCTTGGGCCGGGGTTCACGGCTGGTGCCGATGTGGACTGCGTGATCGAGACGAACCGGGGTGCCAACTTAGGGCGGTGTATCTGGGACGGTGCCACCGAAGCGAACACGGGGATTCCGGGTGCACAAGCCGGGGAGACGGTCAAGCGTTTGCTTCGTGCTCCTGTGACGGGAATCGTCGAACCGGTTTGTGCCATCGGCG